>NZ_JABUTB010000009.1:31541-46904 GCF_021443865.1 Clostridium sp. | reverse complement strand
TAGATAAGAAAGAAGTTTATGAAAAATTAGAGGATGTTTTTAGAAGAAATGTAGCAGGAATATTAGCAAAGGATTTAAAAGAAGGGGAAGCTTGCCCAGTTTGTGGCTCAACTAACCATCCATACTTAGCTCATATTGATGTGGATAGTATAAATGAAGAAGCTGTAAAAGAAGCAAAATTAAAGACAGAAGAAGCTTATAATACTAGAGAGAAATATTATAGAGAGTTAACTAAAATTAAGGCAGAAATAGATTCTCTAAAAAATGATTATATTAAGCCTTTATTTATTGAAATTTATAATGAAGATAATATTGATGATTTAAATTATTCTATAGAAAAAGTTAATAACAGCATAAAAGTAAATAATGAAGAATTAAGTTTATTACTTAATAAGAAAGCTAATATGGAAAAAGAAGTTTCAAAAGAAGTTGAAAAGAACAAAAGAAAGAGTGATATTGAAACTATTAATGAAAATTTAGCATTAGAATTAAAGAATAAGAATAATGAGCTTGTTATTAAAGAAGGGGAATTTAAGTCTCAAGAAGCAAATTTAGAAAATATAATAAAGGAATTTAATGGAGAAATTAAAACTATAGATGCTTTAGAAAAGGAAGAATTTAATATTAATAAAGAATTAGATAATATTAAGGAAAGCTATAATAAAGCTGAAAAGTATTATAACGATTTAAAAACTATTTTTGATAAAGAAAATGGAAATAAAGCTTCCTTAGAATCTATGGTTAAAACTTCAGAAGAAGAATTAAATATTGCAGTAGAAAATTTCAAAAACAAGGTTATTGAATTAGGCTTTGAAGGATATAAGGATTATTCTGAAAGTAGGCTTCCAGAGGAAGAACTGGATTTACTTGAAAATAGTATAAATGAATATAATATGAATCTTTCTAATTCAGAAAAAATATATAACATTTCCTTTGAAGGTTGTAAGGACTTAAAATTTGTAGATGTTTATTCTATTGAAGAAGAATTAAAGTTAAAAAATCAAGATAAGATAAAATTAGAAGAAGAGGAAAAACAAATTTACTTAAGGGTAAATCAAAATAGTAAAATCCTTCTTGAGTGTAAGAACTTTAATAAATCAATAGAAGCAGATGAAAAGAAATATAGTAATGTTGGTAAATTAGCAAAGATAATTAATGGAGATAATCCTAGAAAAATCAGCTTTGAAAGATATGTTTTAGCTGCATATTTTGAAGATATTATAACTGCTGCAAATTTAAGATTTTCTCAAATGACCTGTAATAGATTTGTGCTTTTAAGAAAAGAGGAACTTGGCGATAAGAGAAAAGGCCAAGGTCTAGATCTTCTAGTATTTGATAATTACACAGGAAAGTCTAGGGATGTAAAAACTTTATCTGGAGGGGAATCCTTTAAGGCATCTCTTTCAATGGCATTAGGATTAGCAGATGTAGTACAAAGCTATTCAGGTGGAATACAATTAGATACTATGTTTATAGATGAAGGCTTTGGTACATTAGATCCAGAATCTTTAGATGCTGCTATAGAATGTCTAATAGAACTTCAAGGAGATGGAAGAGTAGTTGGAGTTATATCTCATGTACAAGAATTAAAGGATAGAATAGAAGTAAAATTAGAAGTATCTTCAACAAACAAAGGAAGTAAAGCTGAATTTAAAGTTTAATAGAAAGTTATAATTGAAAATAAGATTAAGTAAATAAGAGGATAATAGATATTATATTCTACTAACTGGAATTTACCAAGTTTAAAGAAAGATAGTATCTACCTCTTTTTCTATAATACAAGAGAAGTCTTTCGAAACTTATTAGGAGATGTAGACATATATTTTTTAAAGGTTTTTATGAAATAGGATACATCCCCAAAACCAACCTCATAAGCTATTTCTGTAATTGATAAACTTGTATTAGATAAAAGCAATGCTGCTTTTTGAATCCTAAAGTGATTTATGTATTGGGTACAAGTTTTGCTTGTCTCATTTTTAAAAAATCTTAAAAAATGATATTCACTATACTTAGCTATATCAGCTAATTCTTTAATTGAAATAGGTTTTTTATAATTGGTTTGTATATATTTAATTACTTCCTTTAGCTTTTCAACTTTAATTAAATCATTATAATGATCTTTTTCTATATCGATAGTTACATGATTTTCATTAAATAGTGTATAAAAAATATTAAAAAGAAAGGATTTAATAGATAACTGATAACCGTAGTTTCTAGAATTAAAGCTATCAATTAGTTGCTTAAAGGAATTAATTATAGAGCTATATCCACTATCTTTAGAAGTAATTATATTTCTAAATAGCAATTTATTTTCAATTATTGGATTAATAAAGCTAATTTGAGAGTAGTCTAGGGTACTCCCTTCAATAAGAGAAAGATTAAAAACAAGAGCTATATAAGATACTTTAGAATCCTTTAATCCAGCCATATAATGAATAGAGCCTTTAGGAATTACTATGAAATCTCCTGATGAAATAGTGAAAGTTTTAAAATCTATATGAATTTGTGAATTACCATCTAGAATATATATAAATTCCATTTCGTCATGCCAATGGGAATAAGAGTCTGCTGAACTTTGAGCTTCTATATTATATACCTGTAAAGGCAATTGGATATTTCCATGGCTAACTTGCTCTTTAAGTTTTAAATAACTTGTATTATCCATTTTTAATAAACTCCTTTATTATTAGCAAAATACTTATATTTATAAGCAATTTTCAACGAGAATAATAGCTATATTAACAGTATAATACAAAGGGAAATAAATATCATTATGAATATACATTTTTGTATGGAGGATTTATGGATATAAAAGTTAAGAATGATCTAAAAAAAATAACATGGCCATTATTTGTTGAAATTGCCTTGTTTTCTCTTTTAGGCAGTGTAGATACTATAATGCTTGGAAAGTATTCTGACAATGCAGTAGCAGCAGTTGGAGTATCAAATCAAGTAATTTGGATGTTTAATCTTCTTTTTGTAATAATAACTTCAGGAACATCAATTTTAATAGCACAACACTTAGGTGCTAAAAGCAAGAAAGAAACCATAATTCAAGTTGCAGGAATATCAATTGGAATAAATCTTATAGTTGGAATCATTGTAAGTGTTTTAATGTTCTTAGGTGGAAGCTCTATTTTGAAGTTTTTAAATACTCCTGTTGAAATAATGGAATTTGGGCGTCAATACTTATATATAGTTGGAGGATTTTTATTCTTTCAATCTATAATGATGACATTTACGGCTATATTAAGAGCTCATAGCTTAACAAAGGTTTGTATGAAAGTAACTATAACAATTAATATAATAAATATTGTATTAAATTATATTTTAATATTTGGAAAGCTAGGACTTCCAGTAATGGGAGTTGCAGGGGCAGCACTTGCCACTACTATAAGCAAAGCTGTAGGAGTAGTAGTTTTAGGGAAAATAACCTTTAACTTAATATTTAAGAAGGCTACCTTAAGTATGTTTAAGCCATTTCCTAAGCAGCAATTTGTAAATATATTAAAAATAGGAATACCTTCAGCAGCAGAAAACATTTCATATAATTTTTCACAAATAGTTGTAACTAGTTTTATAAACTTATTAGGACCTAATAGCATGGCAACTAAGAGCTACATAGGGACAATAGTTTGTTTTAGTTTCATTTTTGCTTCAGCAATTGGACAAGGTGGAGGCATAATGATAGGTAGATTTATAGGAAATAAAGACGAAGATAATGCCTATAAGTTATGTATGTATACTATAAAAAAAGCAGTACTAGTATCTATAGTTATAAGTATTATAATTTCAGTAGTAGGAAGAGGTGTAATAGGTATTTTAACCACCAATAAAGAAATCATATCTATTGCATCAATTATATTCTTAATAGAAATCTTATTAGAGCCAGGGAGATGCATTAATCTTGTTGGAATTAATGGATTAAGGGCAGCAGGAGATGTAAGATTTCCAGTTTATATAGGTGTATTTTCAATGTGGACCTTTGGTGTAGTATTGTCATATATACTTGGAATAAGATTTGGACTTGGATTAGTAGGCGTTTGGATTGGGTTTACAATTGATGAATGCTTTAGAGCTATCCTTGTACTAATAAGATGGAAAAGTGGTAAGTGGAGAGGAAAATCCTTTATTAAGAATTAAATACTAAATGAATATAAAAATTTATATAAATACTAATATTAAAGTCTTTTTAAAATAGTTTATTACTATATTGAAGAGGCTTTTTTGTTTTGAACATATAAAGACTAATTTTTTTTGATTCTTTTATTTGTGTAGTTTAAATAGTGATAATTTAATGGGAATAAAAAATAAATATATTTTTATTTAAGTGTAACAAATGTTACCGAATTAATTAATTAAGATAAATATAATAAAGCCATAAGATAAATAATTAATTAAAACCAAGGGGGATTTATCAGATGGAAAACAAAATGTTTTGCTTCCAATGTCAAGAAACAGCAGGTTGTACTGGATGTACTAAGTTTGGGGTTTGTGGAAAATCACCAGAATTAGCAAGAATGCAAGATTTATTAGTATATACAACAAAAGGATTATCAGAAGTTACTACAAGACTTAGAAAAGAAGGAAAAGAAATTTCAAAAGAAATAAATCATTTTATTACATTAAACTTATTTACAACAATAACTAATGCTAACTTTGATGATGAAATATTCTACGAAAGAGTAAGAAGAGTTTTAGAAATCAAAGAAGATTTATTAAATAAATTATCAAATAAAGATGGATTATCAGAAGCTGCATTATGGACAGCTGCTACAAGAGAAGAATATGATGCTAAATCTACAGAAGTTGGTGTATTAGCAACTAAGGATGAAGATATAAGAAGCTTAAGAGAACTTATAACTTATGGATTAAAGGGATTATCTGCTTATATGAAGCATGCAAATGAATTAAGCTATGATAATGAAGAAATAAGTGCATTTATGCAAGAAACTCTAGCTAAATTATTAAATGATAATTTAACTGTTGATGAATTAGTTGCACTAACTTTAGAAACTGGTAAGGTTGGGGTAGAGGGTATGGCTCTACTTGATAGTGCAAATACTGGAACTTATGGACATCCAGAAATGACAAAGGTTAATATAGGAGTTAGAAGTAACCCAGGAATATTAGTTTCAGGTCACGACTTAAAGGATTTAGAACAATTATTAGAGCAAACAGAAGGAACAGGAGTAGATGTTTATACACATTCAGAAATGTTACCAGCTCACTACTACCCAGCATTTAAGAAATATGATCACTTTGTAGGGAACTATGGAAATGCATGGTGGAAGCAAAAAGAAGAATTTGAAAGCTTCAATGGCCCAATTTTAATTACTACTAACTGTATAGTACCACCAAAGGATAGCTATAAAGAAAGAATGTTTACAACAGGTGCAGCAGGCTTTACAGGATGTAAGCATATAGCTGGTATAGATGGAGAAACTAAGGACTTCTCAGAAATTATAGAACTTGCTAAGAAATGCAAGGCTCCAACAGAAATAGAAAGAGGAGAAATTATTGGTGGATTTGCTCACAATCAAGTATTTGCTTTAGCAGATAAGGTTGTAGATGCTGTTAAATCAGGAGCTATTAAGAAGTTCTTTGTAATGGCAGGATGTGATGGAAGAGCTAAATCAAGAAACTACTACACAGATTTTGCAAAGGCACTTCCAAAGGATACTGTAATATTAACAGCAGGATGTGCAAAATATAAATACAATAAATTAGACTTAGGTGATATTGGTGGAATTCCAAGAGTTCTAGATGCAGGACAATGTAATGATTCATACTCATTAGCATTAATAGCATTAAAGCTTAAAGAAGTATTCGAATTACAAGATATAAATGAATTACCAATAGCATTTAATATTGCATGGTATGAGCAAAAAGCTGTAATAGTATTATTATCATTACTATACCTTGGAGTTAAGAATATCCACTTAGGACCAACACTTCCAGCATTCCTTTCACCAAATGTTGCTAAAGTATTAGTTGAGAACTTTGGTATTGGTGGAATAACTAATGTTGAAGATGATATAAAAATGTTTATGGAAATGTAATTATATTTAAAAGCTATTGTAAAACTAGTATAACTAGGGTTACAATAGCTTTTTATTATAATTTGTGATAGTATAATAAAAAATTAAATAATGAAGAAATGAAAGAATGAAGGAATGAAATTAAGTTTTGCAAAGCAAAACAACCATAATTTTTCACTCTTAACTATTCACTAAAAATTACTTTGTAACTTTTTTAGGAGGTTTTTATGATTAAAGTTTTAAAAAATACATGTTTTTTTAAGGGAATTGAAGAGGAAGAAATAGATAGTATTTTAAAGAGTCAGCATTACTTAGTAAGAGATTACAAGAAAAATGAAGTTATAGCTAATCAAGGAGAAAAGTGTAATAGCTTATCAGTGATACTTGAGGGAAAGGCTGTAATACAAACTATATATGAAAATGGGAAGGTATTAACATTATCTAATTTTAATGTAAGTGATGTCTTTGCAGAAGCTCTATTATTTTCAAAGGATAAAGAATATCCTGCAACAGTAATGGCTCTTGAAAATTGTAAAATTCTATCTTTTCCTAAAAATAGTGTTTTAGGGATAATGCAAAAAAATACTAAGTTTGCTGAGAATATGTTAGAACTTTTATCTCAAAAAATAGTTATTTTAAATAGAAAAATTAATTTAATAGAACTAGATTCTATTAGAAGGAAAATATGTAAGCTACTATTAGATAATTATAAGAGAAATAATACTTATGTATATAAAATAGATTCTAAGAAAGAACTTGCTGAAGCACTAGGGATTCCAAGACCATCACTTTCAAGGGAATTAATTAAAATGAAAGATATGGGAATAATAGATTTTAATTTAAAGGAAATTAAAATTACTGATTTGGAAGGTTTAGAAGATGAATTTTTCATATAAAATAAATAAATTAAAACTATATACAGATTATTAAATATATGTTAGAATTATACTATAATTTATTTAATGTGCTGAGAGATTTAGAGATAAGCATGAGAATAAGGTGTATTCCTGTTTTTATGCTTTTTTTTGTCGTGTAAAAAGCAAATAATAAGGGGAATATAAATAATATTTTAGGGAGGTAATAATATGTATGACGTTATAATAATAGGAGCTGGGGTAATTGGAGCGTCCATTTTTAGAGAATTAACTAAGTTTAATTTGAAAATTGCTGTTTTAGAAAAAGAAAATGATGTAGCAATGGGGACAACAAAAGCAAATTCAGCAATAATTCATGCTGGATATGACCCAGAGTATGGAACATTAATGGCTAAATATAATGTTATTGGAAATGAAATGTTTGAAGGCTTATGTAAGGAGTTATCAGTACCTTTCACTAGAAATGGATCTTTAGTGCTTGCTTTTGATGAAAACGATATGAAAGTAATAAAACATCTATATGAAAATGGAGTTAAAAATAATGTAAAAGACTTAAAAATATTAACTAAAGAAGAGGTTTTAGAACTTGAACCAAATATAAATGATAATATTTATGGAGCTCTATATGCCCCAACTGGTGGAATTGTTGGACCTTTTGAGTATACTATTGCATTAGTTGAAAATGGAGTTAAAAATGGTGGAGAAGTTAAGCTTAATTCTGAAGTAGCATCAATAACAAAGGATGATGTATTTACAATTAAGCTAAAAAATAATGAAGAAATAAAAACTAAATATATTATAAATGCAGCAGGAGTTTATGCGGATAAAATTCATAATATGATCTGTGAAGAAAGCTTTAAAATCACTGCAGTTAGAGGAGAATATTATGTTTTAGATAAAGATGAAGGAAAAAATTTCAAAAATACTGTTTTCCAATGTCCATCAAAGCTTGGAAAAGGAGTTTTAGTTGCTCCAACTGTTCATGGAAACTTAATTGTTGGACCTAATGCAGAGGAGATAGATGACAAAGATTCACTAAAAACTACAGCTGAAGCTTTAGAATTTATTAGAAATACTGCAATAAGAACAACAAATAAGGTTAATTTCAGAAATGCAATTAGGAATTTTGCAGGATTAAGAGCAGATACTGATAAAGGTGATTTTATTATAGAAGAAAATGATAAAGTAAAAGGATTTATTGATGTTTCAGGTATTAAGTCTCCAGGACTAACAGCTGCACCAGCTATTGCAATTGATGTAGTTGAAATGTTAAAAAATTCTGGCTTAAATTTAATAAAAAATGATAAATTTAATCCTTATAGAAAACAAATTAGATTTATGGAATTATCTGCAGATGAAAAGAAAGAAATTCTTAAAGAAAATAAGAACTATGGCAGAATAATATGCAGATGTGAAGAAATTACAGAAGGTGAAATAGTAGATGCAATTCATAGAGGCTTTGGAAATATTTCTTTAGATGGAATAAAGAGAAGATGTAGACCAGGAATGGGAAGATGCCAAGGTGGCTTCTGTGGTCCTCGTGTTCAAGAAATAATTTCAAGAGAATTAAATATACCACTTGAGAGTATAGAGCTAGAAAAAGATGGTTCTTATATATTAACTGGAAAGTCAAGGTAGGAGGGGTATTATGATATATGATTTAATAGTAGTTGGAGGTGGACCAGCTGGACTTGCAGCTGCATATGAAGCCTTTTTAAATGGAGTAAATAATATTTTAATTATAGAAAGAGATAAAGAACTTGGAGGAATACTAAATCAATGTATTCATAATGGATTTGGTCTTCATACCTTTAAAGAAGAATTAACTGGACCAGAATATGCAAATAGATTTATTAAGCTTGTAGAAGATACAAATATTGAAATAAAATTAGATACTATGGTTTTAGAAATAGAAGAAGATAAAAAAATTCATGCTATTAATACTGAAGATGGATACATGATTTTAGAAGCAAAATCTATTATTTTGGCTATGGGTTGTAGAGAGAGAACTAGAGGAGCTATTGGTATTCCTGGAGACAGACCTTCTGGAATATTTACTGCAGGAGCAGCACAAAGATATATTAATATTGAAGGATATATGCCAGGAAAAGAAGTGGTTATTTTAGGATCTGGTGATATTGGATTAATTATGGCTAGAAGAATGACCTTAGAAGGAGCAAAGGTTAAGGCAGTAGTTGAACTTATGCCTTATTCAAATGGATTAAATAGAAATATTGTTCAATGTTTAAATGATTATGATATTCCACTTTATTTATCTCATACAGTAACAGATGTTATTGGTGATAAGAGAATGGAGAAGGTAATTATTTCAAAGGTTGATGAAAATAGAAAACCTATTAAGGGAAGTGAAATAGAATTTTCATGTGATACCTTATTATTATCAGTAGGATTAATACCAGAAAATGAATTATCTAAAAAAGTAGGTGTTAATTTAGATAATAGAACAAGTGGATTAATTGTAACAGAAAGTATGGAAACTAATATTGATGGTATCTTTGCTTGTGGTAATGTAGTACATGTTCATGATTTAGTAGACTTTGTTACAGAAGAAGCTAAACGTGCTGGAAAGGCAGTAGCAAAATATTTAGGTAATTCATTAGAAAAGAAAAATTATATAAATATTAGAAATGCAAAAGGAATTAATTACACAGTGCCTCAAAAGATATCTGCTAATGATATAGATGATAATTTAACTATTTTTATGAGAGTAAATAATGTTTATAAAGATATGATTATAAAAGTTATGTCAGGAGATAAGGTAGTTAAACAATTAAAGAAGAAGCATCTAGCTCCAGCTGAAATGGAAAGAGTAGTAATTAATAAAGAATTATTAAAAGATTTAAATGAAGATATAATAATATCTTTAGAGGAAGTAAATTAAGGGGGGAGCAAAGTGGAAAAAGAACTAATTTGTATATGTTGTCCTATGGGATGTCATCTAAAAGTAAATATAGAAGAAAATAAAGTTACTGGAAATGGATGTAATAGAGGGATTAATTATGGATTAAATGAAGTTACTAATCCAGTTAGAGTAGTAACAACAACTATCAAAGTTAATAATGCTGAACTTTCTGTACTTCCTGTAAAAACTAAAGGAGAAATTCCTAAAGGATTAATATTTAAATGTATGGAAGAATTAAAGAAGTTAGAAGTGAATGCACCTGTAAAAATAGGAGATGTAGTTTTATCAAATATATTAGATACAGGAATAGACATTGTAAGTTGTAGAGATTTAAAAGAAGTTTAGTAGACTACTTAGAATAAAAAATTAATTGCAAATTGAAAAATAAATTTTAAAATTAATTGTAAATAGGCGTATTTCATTCATTTTAAAGTGTATCTAATAATTTTACTATGACTTGTAGTTAATACAAGATTATAGGGGAAATTATTAGATACACTTTTTTTTATTTAACAAAATTATATGTGTTTGACAACATTTAATGCTAAGTATAAAATTATATTAACTTTTTTGATAAATAAAAAAATAATGTAGGAGTTGAAGATTATGAAGGCTATTTTAACAGTAATCGGAAGAGATAAAGTTGGTATTATTGCAGGAGTTAGTGCTGAATTATTAAAGTTAAACATTAATATTTTAGATGTTAATCAAACTATAATGGACAAGTATTTCACAATGATAATGATGTTGGACTTAAAGGAATCAAATTCAAGTTTTGATATCATAAAGAGTTCTTTAGTATCCAAGGGTGAAGAATTAGGTGTTGAAGTTAAAATTCAAAGAGAAGAAATATTTAATTCTATGCACACTTTATAATTGAAGGATATGGAGGATAGAGATGAATAGTAATAATATATTAGAAACAATAAAAATGATAGAAGAAGAAAAACTTGATATTAGAACTATAACTATGGGAATTTCTTTATTGGATTGTATAGATTCAGATGGAGATAAGGCTAGAGAGAAAATTTATAATAAAATAGTTAGTAGTGCTAAAGACCTTGTAAAAGTTGGTAAGGAAATTGAAAATGAATTTGGAATTCCCATAGTAAATAAAAGGGTTTCAGTTACTCCTATTTCTATAATTGCTGGGGCTACAGATGAAAAGGATTATGTGAAATTTGCAGAAACCTTAGATAAGGCAGCGGAAACCTTAGGTGTAGATTTTATTGGAGGTTTTTCAGCCTTAGTTCAAAAGGGATATACTAAGGGTGATAAAATACTTATTAATTCAATTCCAGAAGCCTTAGCAAAGACAAATAAGGTTTGCTCATCTGTAAATGTAGGTTCATCTAGAAGTGGAATTAATATGGATGCTGTAAGAGAAATGGGAGAAATCATTAAGAAGACAGCAGAATATACCAAAGAAACTAAAGGATTTGGATGTGCTAAACTTGTTGTGTTCTGCAATGCTGTTGAAGACAATCCATTTATGGCAGGTGCCTTCCATGGTGTAGGTGAGGCTGATAAGGTAATAAGTGTTGGTGTAAGTGGACCAGGAGTTGTTCAAAGAGCCTTGGAAAAGGTAAAGGGGGAATCCTTTGATGTAGTTGCTGAAACCATTAAGAAAACAGCATTTAAAATTACTAGAATGGGACAATTAGTAGCAAAAGAAGCTTCAGAAAGATTAGGAGTTCCATTTGGAATAGTAGATTTATCATTAGCACCAACTCCAGCAGTAGGTGATTCAGTTGCACATATATTAGAAGAAATGGGTCTAGAAGTAGTTGGAACTCATGGAACTACAGCAGCACTAGCTTTATTAAATGATGCAGTGAAAAAAGGCGGAGTAATGGCATGTGGACATGTAGGAGGCTTAAGTGGTGCATTTATACCAGTTTCTGAAGATGCAGGAATGATAGATGCTGTATTAAAGGGATCATTAAATTTAGAAAAATTAGAAGCTATGACTGCAATATGTTCAGTTGGATTAGATATGATTGCAGTTCCAGGAGATACAAGCGCAGAAACCATAGCTGCAATGATAGCAGATGAGTCAGCAATAGGTATGATAAATAATAAAACTACAGCTGTAAGAGTTATTCCAGCACCTGGATGTAAAGTTGGAGATATGGTGGAATTTGGAGGCTTATTAGGAACAGCACCAGTAATGGCTGTAAATAAATATTCATCCTCATTATTTATCCAAAGAGGCGGAAGAATACCAGCACCAATTCACTCATTCAAGAACTAGATAATAGAGAAGAGTGAAGAATTTTGGATGCTTTGCTTTGCAAAGCTAAGAATTTATTTTATGAAGTACTATTAATGATAATAATATATTTAGGGTTTTATATAAAATTTTATGTAAGTTTAAAACTCTTCACTTTTACTTCTTACTTATTCACTGATTTATTGTATAATATAAATAGAACAATTATCAAAAGAGGAAACAGTTAATATTGTTTTCTCTTTTATTATTTTAGGGGGAATTTATGAGGTGTGTTGTAATACATGGAAGTCCAAGGAGAGGTAATACTTGGAGGGTGCTAAATATTGCAAAAGAGGAAATGAAGAAAAAGGGTGAAATTGAATTTGTAGATATTGAATTGAGTAAAGAAGATATACCTTATTGTAAGGGATGTTTTTTATGTATTTATAAAGGAGAAGATAAATGTCCACATAATGAAAAAATTAAAGCTATAGCAAAGGAAATTGAGAATTCGGATGCTGTTATAATCACTTCACCTGTATATTCAATGCAGATTAGTGGACTATTAAAGAATTATATAGATCATATGTCTTATAATTTTCATAGACCTAAGTTTTTCAAAAAGAAAGCCTTAGTAATAACTACTACTGCAGGGGCAGGACATATAGCTTCAGCAAAGTATGTTAGAGATGTCCTTTATTATTGGGGATTTAATTTTGTAGAAATGCTCCCAATAGCTTATAGGGGAATGGAATTAAGTAATAAAAATATAGAAATAATAAAAAATAAGTCTGTTAAGTTTTCAGAAGATCTAATATCTAGGAAAATTCACAATCCACAAGTGAAATCTATTTTTATGTATAACTTATGGAGAAAATCAGGAGAAGCACCTTTTAAAGAAGGAGATGCAGATTATAGATATTGGAAGAATTCTGGATTATCAAAATGTGTATATCATCCAGATATTAAAGTTGGATTTTTAAAAAGGACTATAGGTAATGCAGCTTATAATTTAATTGGTGGCAAAGTTAAGAATAAATAAGATTAATGTAAGAATAGACTTGGGGGATTAAAATGGATTTGATAAACTCTATATATTTAAAGTGTAGTGAACAATGGTGGAAATCAAATAAAAACTTCAATTTAGATATTAAAAAATATACTAAAGAAGAAAAAAAGAATAAAGAGAAAAACCTAGATAAATATATAGACTTAATAATAAATAAATTAAATGAATTTCCCAAGGAAGATAATAAAAAGGGAAAATGGGAAAGTGAATTTAATTATATTATTAATAGCCTTATTGAAAGTGAAAAGGAAACCTTTAAGCTTGGAATAATAAACAAAGGGATTAAAGATGACTTTTTTAATAGCACTAAAAGCTTTATAAGAGAGGCGAAATTTTTCAATGAAAGCTTAAGTTATATGGACATAGGGCAAGCTATTAGAAATGTTTGGATAGTAAACATACTTCAAGCATCTTTTGGTGAAAAGGTAAAGCTTTCTAAGGCTATCTTTGGTTATAGCATGCTATATCCATATACAGATAATTATTTGGATAGTGTAGATATAAATAATATAGAAAAGAAGGATTTTAATGATAGGTTAAAAAGAAGATTAAAGGGTGAGAGGATAAAAGGCAAGAATTCCTATGAAGAATCTGTTTATAAATTAGTTAGTAAGATAGAAGAGGATTTTGAAAGAGAGAAGTATAGTGAACTATACGAAGCTTTACATTCAATTCATAAAGGTCAAATAAAGAGTTTAAAACAACAAGAGGGTATTAACATTCCATATGAAGAAGATATTTTAGGAATATCCATTGAAAAAGGTGGGTCATCAGTTTTAGTAGACGGATTTTTAACAAAAGGTAAAATAAATAAAGATGAAATATCCTTTTCTATCTTTTATGGATTTATGCTTCAATTAGCAGATGATTTACAAGATGTTAAGGCGGATATAGACAATAGTCATACAACAATTATGTCTCAATTAGCCCCTAATTACAATTTAGATAACATAGTAAATAAGTTAATTAATTTCACAGTTAATCTTTTAGAAGAAGAAAATTGTTTTAAGGGAGAAAATATACCAGAATTAAAGGAGCTTATAAAAACAAATTGTATAATGCTAATATTATTTTCAGTAATATTAAGTAAGGAGTTTTTTTCTTCTCAATATATAAAGATTATAGACGAATACATACCATTTTCTATAAAGTATATTGAGAATATTAAATTTAAAGTAAGAAAAAAGTTTAAGAAAATAGAATTTGAAGAGGCAGTTAACTATATATTAGGAATAAAATAAGATGGGGCTATGGCCCATCTTATAATTAAAAATTTAGAATGTAAAATACACCCTTTTACTTAGAAGATGAAGGTAAAGAAATATAATCTTTAACTGTTTCTATAACAGAATCTTCACCAACATAAACTATTATGTCGTTTGAATTAATTTTAAAGTATGGTCCTGGGGATAAGAATAAATCGCCATCTCTCTTAACAGCAATTATAGTAGCCTTAGTATTATGCCAAAAATTAAGTTCACCAATGCTTTTTCCAACGGCAAAGCTATCTTTTTCAACTATACTTTCAAAAGGAATTATAGAGCCAACATTTCTTAATTGAGTAGCAAATTGGATTACGCTATTTATATTTCTTTCTAGTTTATCATCAATTTCTTTTCTTTGCTTTATTAATTCAAAAGTTTCATTATTTAGATATGTAAAGTCAGTTTTAGTTTTAAATTTATTTAAAAACTCTTTAGCAGAATTCTTATCATTTATTATAATTCCACTTTTTTCGTTAATTGTAACAACATTCATATCCTTTAGAAGGGCCAGAGATCTTCTAATTGTTTCAGGAGATACATTATAAATGCTAACTAAAGTTGTACGACCTGTTATTTTTTCTCCTTCTACAAATTGGTTATTAACGATTCTATGTGCTATATCAACAGCTATTTTAATGTAGTTAGGTGTTTTAGTTTGTTTAAACAATTTTATCCGCTCCTTTATATACAAATTCTAACATACAATATTAGAAAGTAAAATGCTTATTTATTTCACAATTAATATAAAAGTTAAAAATAAAAGAATAAGAATTACTTTTAAAGCAGATAATTTTAATATATGAACAGATAGGAAAAAAAACTATAATTTACTAGTTTATTGCATTAAACTGTTATTTAATTGAATTTGGATATAACTTATTCTATAATTAATTTAATAGTTTTAATAAGAGGTATTTGTATGAAGAAAGAAGGTTTATTTTTAGAAAAAGAAATTCTTCAAGAAAAAAGGAAGAAAAA
>NZ_JABUTB010000009.1:27639-31450 GCF_021443865.1 Clostridium sp. | reverse complement strand
GTAGTTATGAAACTACAGAAAAAATTTATTCAGTTCTTAAAAAAGACATTAGCAATTATGAAGAAGCAATGAAGGTACCATACTTTGGAAGAGTAGATTTTAGAGAAAAGAAATCACAAGAGGAAAGTATATATATTGGTAAACAATCCGTAAGTTCAAGTCAAGATGGAGAAGAAATAGTAGTAGATTGGAGAACTCCAGTAGCAGATCTTTATTATAGTGGGACTGGAGGATATGCATATTATAAGTCCCCAAATGGAATAATAGAAGGCAACTTATCTTTAAAAAGAAAATTCTTATTTAAGGAAGACTCCCTAGAAGATATATTTGATGAAGGTATAAATGAAATTATTATTAAGAGTGGATTAGAAGAAGAAGATCTAGTGGATGAATTCTTAAAGATTAATCTAGAAGAAAGTAGAGGTAAGAAGTTAAAAGAAGTAGTAGCAACTATTCAAAAGGAGCAAAATGACATAATTAGATGGCCAAAGAATTTACCTATAATAGTTCAAGGGTCAGCAGGTTCAGGTAAAACTACCGTAGCATTACATAGATTAGCATACTTAATTTATCGATATTCAGATAGTATTAAGGGCAAAGATATATTAGTTTTAGCTCCAAATAATCTATTTTTAGATTATATATCAGATATATTACCTAATCTTGGTGTAGGTGAAGTTAATCAAACTACATTCCAAGACTTAGCACTTAAGCAGTTAAAAATTAAAGCCAAAATTAAAGGCAAAGATGAGAAGTTAAAAGAGATTATTGAGGCTGATAATATAGAGAAATGTAACTATGTTGTTAATTCATCTAGAATTAAAGGAACATTAACTTTTAAAAGTATAATAGATAGATATGTAGCTTTATTAGAAGGTGCTTCATTAGATATAAATGATATTACTGTAGATGATTATGTATTGTTTGGTAAAAGAGAAATAATGAGGCTTTATTTAAAGGATTTAAAAAGCTATCCAATTAATAAAAGAAAAGATGAAATAAAGAGATATTTATCATTAAAGTTAAAAGAAAAGATTCAATTACTTTGCTTACAAGTAGATTTAGATTGGGATATAAAGATTAAGGAAGTAAAAAGAGAATTAGAAGATTGCAACGAAAGAAGAGAAAAGCTTATAAAAGTATACTCAGAAAGAGATGAAATAAAAAATAATATAATAAATAATTCTAAAAAGATTATGAATGAGTATTTTAAAAATTGGAGAGGTATAACTTCAAAGGATATTTATTATGACTTATTTAGAAATGAAGAATATTTTGAAATTGCAACTTTAGGTAAAATACCTAGTGATCTTGCAAAGTTTATGAAGGAAGAATTAGAACACAATAATGAAAAAGGAATAATAGACGAAGATGATTTAGCTCCACTTATGTATATAAATATATTGCTAGAAGGGGTTGCTGAAAAAGATAAATATTCACATATTGTAGTGGATGAAGCACAAGATTATAATCCTTTTCAAATTTATTTGATTAATAGATTAACTAAGGGAAATTCCTTAACTTTGGTTGGTGATATAGCTCAAGGAATTTATTATTACAAAGGACTTAAAACATGGGATGATATAGTTGATAGAGTTTTTGAAGGTAAAGCCACATATATACAATTGACACAAAGCTATAGATCAACAGTTGAAATAATTGATTTTGCTAATGAGGCTTTAGTTTCACAAAAATTAAACTTAAAAAATGCCAAACCAGTTTTAAGACATGGAGATGTTCCAAAGCTAGTAAAGTGTAATTCAGATAAAGAAGCTGCTATAAAAATAAAAGATATTGTTGATGATATTATTAATAATGGTAAAAAAAGTATTGCTATTATAACTAAAACTTTAGAAGAAGGTAAGAAATTAGAGAAAATTATAAAGAAGGAAACTGATTTAAAACTTTCATTAATAAAAGGAAGCGAAAAAGAGAATAATGATGATATAATAATCATTCCATCTTATTTAACTAAAGGATTAGAATTTGATGCAACTATAGTATATAATCCAAGTGATAAAAATTATAATGACAATATTTTAGATAAAAGGCTTTTATATGTTTCTTTAACAAGAGCCCTACATTATGAATATATTATACAAATTAATGAACTAACGAAAATGATAAGAGCTTAATGATATTTTTCTATAATATAAGTATAAATTATAGAAAAATATATAAGATATACACATTTTCTAATTGTTTGATAAATAAGATTATGATAAAATGTTACCAAGAAATCAACTAATAGATTAGTATTGTGGAGGCAACTATATGGTACAAGAAAGATTAAAAGACAATATTTATTGGGTAGGAGTTAAGGATCCTGATTTAAAGGTCTTTGATATAATAATGGAAACCAAAAAAGGAACAACCTATAATTCCTATGTTATTAATGATGAAAAAGTAGCAGTAATAGACACTGTAAAAACAGGTTTTTATGACGAATTTAAGGAAAACTTAGTATCAGTTATTGGAGATAAAAAAGTTGACTATATTATAGTTCAACATACAGAATTAGATCATAGTGGTTCTTTAATTAATTTAATAAAAGATTACCCTGAAGTTACTATAGTTGGTTCAAAGGCAGCTATAATATATTTAAAAAACATCTTAAATAGAGAATTTAAATATATTGAAGCTAAAGATGAAATTAATCTTGGAGAAGTTACTCTTAAGTTTATATCTGCTCCAAATTTACATTGGCCAGACACTATGTTTACTTTTGTAAAGGAAAGAAAATTACTATTTACATGTGATTTTACAGGTTCTCATTATTGTCCTCAAGGGGGAATAATGTCAAGTTTAGATGATGATTATTTTGCTGAAATGAAATATTATTTTGAATGTATAATGGGACCATTTAAGAAATTTGTGTTAATGGGTCTTGATAAGATTAAGAATTTAGAAGTTGATTGTATTGCTACAAGCCATGGTCCAGTTCATATGGATAATATTGATAAAATATTAGATTTATATAGGGAATGGGCTACTGAAGAAGAAATTGATGAGAAAAGAATAGAAATATTCTATATTTCTGCTTATGGAAATACAGAAGAAATGGCTAAATTCTTAAAAGAAAAAATAGAAGCAAAAGGTTATACAGCTAACTTAACAGAAATTACTGAAAATCCATTAGAAGAAAGCATAGCTAAATTAGAGAGAGCAAAGGGCTTTATGATTGGATCACCTACAATAAATCAAGATGCTGTTAAACCAGCTTGGGATTTATTATCTTTAGTTAGTCCAATAATTAATAGAGGAAAAGTTGCTATGTCCTTTGGTTCTTATGGATGGAGTGGCGAAGGTGTAAAAATGCTTACATCAAGACTTAAGGATTTAAAGCTTAAAGTAGTAGAACCAGGCTTATCATTTTGTTTTGTACCATCAGATGAAGAATATAAAAGAGCTGAAGAAGCAGTTGAAAAATTTTTAAGTTTAATGTAATACAAAGTAATATTAATAAATGTAAAATTTATAAATAACTCTTTGAGAAGTAAAAATAAATTTATACATTTAAACTAGAATTATATAAAAAGCATTGGAGAACACAAAGTTTTTCAATGCTTTTTTTATATAGTTGATTTTTGTAATTAGTTAAAACCTGTATTCATATAATTTATAGTATCTTTAAAATGAATTTATTTTTAAAATTAATCCCTAAACTTAGGATGTTAGAATATCTATATAATAAATAATTAAAAAAAGGGGGGAAACTGCTTCTTTAAAATTGCTAGTCAATTTGAAGGTGGGAATATATGAAACAAGAATTAACTTCTCAAGAGGTAAAATTTAATTTTAAATTTAAGGA
>NZ_JABUTB010000009.1:0-27618 GCF_021443865.1 Clostridium sp. | reverse complement strand
TGACAATGATACCCGAAATAGATGGAGAGTATGAAAAGATAGGAAGAGCCCTTGGTATAAATAGAGAGGGATATAATATTTATCTAATAGATTCATTTTCAAAGGAGAAACTAACAAAACTTCAAGCCTATATAAAGGAGCAGTATAAATATAAAGCACCTCCTAAAGATATTTGTTATGTTGTTTTAGAGGATTATAAAAAACCAGAAGTTTTATTTGCATCTAATGGCAATGGTAATAAATTGGTTAAGGCAGTTGAAGGAATTAGAAATAATTATATTGAGTTAGTTGAAGACTTTTATAATTCTTCTAAAGAAGATGAAAAAGATGAATTAATTGAAGAAATACAAAGTAAAAGAAATTCTTATATAAGTGAATTAATGGAAATGGCTAAAAAAGAAAACTTTGAAGTTAAAGTCACTAATAAAGGATTTGCTTTTATTCCATTAATAAATGGAAAAGTTATAAGTGAAAGAGAATATGATAATTTAGATAAAGAAAAAAAAGAAGTAATAGTGGCAAAAGCAACTGTGCTAAAAAAGAAAGCAGAAGTAGTTTTAGTTAAAATTAAGGATATAGAAGTAAAATCTATAAGTAAATTGAAAGAAGTTTATAGTGATTTTTTAACTAAAGAAATGGAAGATTATAAGGATGAAATACTTTTTGAGTTTATAGACGATGATAATGCATACGAGTATTTAGAAAAACTATTCACGCTTATGGAAAAGGATATAATAGAATGCTATACCATGGATATAGAGGAAGATGAAGAAAAAATATATGAAGTAATAAATAGATATGATATTCATTTATTAGTTGATAATAGTAAGACTTATCAACCACCAGTTATATATGAAGAAGATCCTAGCACAAATAATTTAATGGGATTTCTAGAATATGAAAATCATAATGGGGTTTATACAACAGATATTAACTTAATTAATTCTGGTTCTTTGTTAAAGGCTAATGGAGGATGTTTAATAATACGAATGAATACATTAGCTAGTAATGGATATTCATATTATTATTTAAAGAAAGCATTAATGACCAATAAGGTAACGTATGATGCATCAAAATCATATTTAGATATAATTTCTATTAATACCTTAAAGCCACAGCCTATACCAATAGATGTGAAGGTTATTTTAATTGGAGATATGGAAACCTATGATACATTGTATAGCTTAGATGAAGATTTTAGTAAGCTATTTCCATTAAGAGCTGAGTTCTATCCAATAGTGGACGTTAATAAAAATGCTGTGAATTATATAAAATCTGCCGTAGACAATAAAATAAAAGTTAATGGCCTTATGCAGATATCAGAAAAAGGCATAAATGAAATCATTAAGTATTTATCTAGAAGTGCAAGTAGAAAAACAAAGATTAATATAGATATTGCTGAAATAGATAAAGTAATTATTCTTGCCAATTCTAATGCTAAAAAAAGAAATAGTTTATTAATTGAAGATGAAGATATAATTAATGTTGTATATTATAAAGAAAGAATTGAAGAAGAATATGATAAGCTTTATAAAGAAAGTAAGATTATACTATCTGTTACTGGAGAAAAAATAGGAGTAATTAATGGGTTATCAGTTTTAGATACTGGGTATCATTCTTTTGGAAAGCCTGTAAGAATAACTTGTGTCGCTCATAAGGGAAGTGGAAAAATAATTGATATTCATAAAGAAAGTAAATTAAGTGGTAAAATTCATGAAAAATCAGTTAATATTATTAGAGGATTAATTAGCAATATTATTAATTCTTATGATGATATTCCAGTAGATTTTTATTTGAACTTTGAGCAATCTTATGGAATTATAGATGGTGATAGTGCTTCTGTAGCTGAAGTTGTATGTATTCTATCTGCATTAACAAAGAGACCTATTAATCAAAGCATTTCCGTTACTGGCTCTATTAATCAGTTAGGTGAAGTTCAAGCAATAGGTGGAGTTAACGAAAAGATAGAAGGATTCTTTAAGGTATGTAAATTTATTGATAATTATAAGGGAAAAGGTGTATTAATACCTTCTTCAAATAAGGATGAATTAATATTAATGCCAGAAGTAGAAAAGGCTATAGAAGATGGTGATTTTCATATATATGTTATGAATACTTTAGATGATGCAATAGAAACCTTAATATTAAAAGAAGACGAAACTATAGAAGATTTCTATTTTAATTTAAAAGAGGAAATTAAAAAATATAAAAATGTAAAATAAACGAAAAATAAATAAAAAAGAATTAATATTTTATATAATATTAATTCTTTTTTTATATTAATTCATAATTATGTTTGACTATAAATAAACTAATATGTTAAAATTATGGAAAAAGAAGGAAATTATGCTAGGTGAAGGAGGTGTTCTCTAAAGTAGTTTACTTTAGAGGAATTTATATGTATCTTAAATTTGATAAACAAGATGATACACTTATAATTAGGCTTATGGGGGAGTTAGATCATCATAGTGCAGAGGAAGTTAGGGTTAAGATAGATGATAGAATTGATAGAGATAACATAAGAAAAGTTATATTAAACTTTAGTGGGGTTACTTTTATGGACAGCTCTGGAATTGGAGTTGTTATAGGTAGATATAAAAAAATGCAAAATAGAAATGGAAAATTATGCGTGGCAGAAATAAATAGAACGGTAAATAAAGTTTTCGAAATTTCGGGTATGTATAAAATAATAGATGTTTATGGAAATATTGATGAAGCCATAGTGAATATTTAATGGAGGGTTTAAAATGGTTGATAATAAAATTAGTATTGAATTAATGAGCAAATCCGAAAATGAAGGTTTTGCAAGAGTGGCAGTAGCTGCTTTTGTCTCTCAATTAGACCCAACGGTTGAAGAATTGACAGATGTAAAAACAGCTGTTTCAGAAGCTGTAACAAATTCTATTATACATGGTTATGAAAACAAAAAAGAGGGTATAATCAAAATAGAGGCAAGTATTACTGGAAATGAAATAACCATAATAATTGAAGACTATGGCAATGGAATAAAGGATATCGAACAAGCGATGGAGCCATTATATACTTCTAAACCAGAATTAGAAAGGTCTGGAATGGGCTTTACTGTTATGGAAACCTTTATGGATAACTTAGAAGTTTTTAGTGAATATGGAAAAGGTACAAAAGTTATTATGAAGAAGAAATTTAATACAGTAAGTTAGGTGAATTGGATGGAAAATGGAAATATAAGAAAAGAGGTGTATAATTACGAAGAAAATTCAAAATTAATACCTCTAGCTAAAGCAGGGAATCAAGAGGCGATGAATAAGGTCATTGAAATGAATTTACCTCTTGTATCTTCTATTAGTAAAAAATTTCTAAATAGAGGATATGATTATGAAGATATATTTCAAATTGGATCTATTGGTTTAGTTAAGGCTATTAATAATTTTGATGATAAGTTTAATGTTAAGTTTTCTACTTATGCAGTTCCTATGATAATAGGAGAAATAAAAAGATTTATAAGAGATGATGGAATAATTAAAGTTAGTAGAAATGTAAAAAGCCTAGCTAGAAAGCTTCATTTTGATAAAGAAGAATTAACTAAAAGATTAGATAGGGAACCAACAATAGAGGAATTATCAGAATATTCACATATCGATAAAGAAGAAATTTTATTTGCCATAGAGTCATCAGTTAATATGCAATATCTCTATGATATTATTCACCAAGATGATGGAGCTCCTGTTTTACTTATAGATAAATTAAGTGAAAAGGGTGAAGACGATAGTGATATGATAAATAGAATTGCACTTAAAGAAGCATTAAGGAGTTTAGATAGTAAATCAAGACAAATTATTATGCTTAGGTATTTTAAGGATAAAACCCAAGTGCAAGTTGCGAAGATGCTTGGAATTAGCCAAGTTCAAGTTTCAAGAATAGAGAAGAAGGTTTTAGGATTAATGAAGGAAAAATTACAAGAATAAATGTTTATTTTAAAAACCTTTTATTATTTGAAATTTAATAAAAAGAGATTTTTAATCTCTTTGGAGAATTTAGAGAAAATATATAATTTTAATTTCACTGATAAAGTTATAAGTGAGAGCTAATATTATATTTTTTCTCTATTTTTTTATTGAAAAAAGTACCAGTGTTGATTTTCTATAAAGAGGAATAATAAATTAAGAGAATTATAGAAAGGAGTAATCTTATGTCTAAAAATAAAAGACCAAGCGAGCAACAAATATTACAAAGATTTAAAATTATTGCTAATCAAACTAATCCTAAACCTAAAATAGCTAGAAACTGTGTAAGAGCTTTTTTAGTGGGAGGAGGAATTTGTACTATAGCTCAATTTTTTCAAGAGATGTTAACTAAATATGGATTTCCAGAAGATGATGTTAAGATGTTGCTACCAATTATTATGGTATTTTTAGGGGCATTATTAACTGGTGTTGGTATATATGATAAAATTGCTTCTTATGGTGGAGCAGGAACAGTAGTGCCAATTACCGGTTTTTCAAATGCTATAGTTGCTCCAGCTATTGAATTTAAAAAAGAGGGATTTATTTTTGGGGTTGCAGCTAAGATGTTTACAATAGCAGGACCAGTTCTAGTATATGGAATAGGTAGTTCAGTTATTATAGGAATAATTTATTATATAATTAAAGTCTTCATGTGAGAAAGGTAATAGTTATGAGTAAAACAAAAAAAGTTGGAAAGCAAACAGTTAGGTTATTAAATCCTCCTAAGATTGTATCAACCTACTCTATAGTTGGACCAAAGGAAGGAGAAGGTCCCTTAGGAAGTTATTTTGATGAAATATTAAATGATGATTTATACGGAAAAGAGAGTTTTGAAAAAGCGGAAAGTGAAATGTTATATACAGCTATAACCTCTGCTATAAGTAGGGCACAAATAGAAGAAGATGATGTAGATTATTTATTTGCTGGAGATTTGCTTAATCAATTAACCTCTTCCTCCTTTGCAGCAAGGCAACTTAATATTCCCTTTTTTGGTCTTTATGGAGCTTGCTCTACTATGTCAGAATCTTTAAGTGTTGCATCAATGATGTTAGATGGAGGATTCGGAAAATATGTAGTAGCAGCAACATCATCACATTTTAGTTCAGCTGAAAGACAATTTAGGTTTCCTTTGGAATATGGAGCACAAAGAAGCCCTTTAGCTCAATGGACAGTTACAGGTGCAGGAGCAATGGTACTTTCAAAGGAAGGAGATTTTCCGGAAGTAACCTATGTCACAACTGGTGTTGTAAAGGATTATGGAATTAAAGATCCTAATAACATGGGAGCAGCAATGGCTCCAGCAGCAGTTGATACAATTTCTATGCACTTTAAGGATACTGGAAGAAATCCAAATTATTATGATGCTATAATTACAGGGGACTTAGGAAAAGTAGGGAAGGAAATAACCTGTAAATTATTATTAGAGTATGGTTATGATATTAGGAGTAATTATTTTGATTGTGGAGATATGATATTTGATGATAATGTTCAAAAAACAGATTCTGGTGGAAGTGGCTGTGGTTGTTCTGCAGTAGTAGCATCAGGATATTTTTATAAAAAAATGATAAGAAAAGAAATTAAAAGTATCTTATTAGTATCTACTGGAGCTCTTATGAGTACTACATCATCTCTTCAAGGAGAAAGTATTCCTGGAATTGCTCATGCTGTTGCAATTGAGTTTAATAATTAGTAAGGAGAAGATATTATGACATATATTAGTGCTTTTATAGTAGGTGGTATTATTTGTGTTATAGGGCAAATACTTATGGATACAACTAAATTAACTCCAGCAAGGATATTAGTGATTTTTGTTACGTTAGGAACAATATTAGGTGCCTTTGGAATATATGATAAAATAATCGAAATTGGAGGTGCTGGTGCTAGTATCCCCTTACCTGGCTTTGGTAATTCCTTAGCCAAAGGTGCTATAAAGGCTGTAGAAGAAAAAGGATTAATTGGTGCTTTTATTGGTGGTATAACAGGTACAGCAGCAGGGATTACAGCTGCAATATTCTTTGGATATACTATGGCTTTGATATTCAATCCAAAGACAAAATGATAATGTATATTTGGAATAATTAAATAATGCTTTTAAAAAATAACCTAACAATTTATACTATAAATGTTAGGTTATTGTTATCTAATTCGAAAATTTAAATAGGGAGGGGTTCTATGGAGAAGTATTACAGCAAGTCTTGGATTAAAGTAGTAGAAGAACTTAATAGTGATATTAATAAAGGACTTTATGAATATGATTGTAGTATAAGAAGAGAAATTGAAAATAATAAAATAAATTTACCCTATTCTAGAGGTATGGCTAAATTATTATTAGAGCTAGTAAAACAAAAATACTTAGTTATTTACTTAATACTAATCATATTATTTTTATTAAATGAATTTTACATAATGGGAGCCATTATAGCTATTTTATTAATTAGTAATTTAGCAATAAAGTTACATAGTGAAATAAAAAAGGAAAAGGAAATTGAACTTTTACAAAATCTAAATACCTCACAAGTCTTAGTTTTAAGAGAAGGTATTGAGAGATTAGTTGAAGCAGAAGATTTAGTAAAAGGAGACATAATATTTTTTAGAAAAAATTCTATAATAGCTGCAGATATCAGAATTATAGAAAGTGACAAACTTAAAGTAGATGAAAGAGGCGTTACTGGAGATAATTTTATAAAAGAAAAGGATTCAATAAAAATAGATTATTCTGTGGAGTCTATTAGTGAAATTTCTAATATGATATTTAGAGGCTCTATAGTTAAAGAAGGCTCTGGTAAAGGAATAGTTGTAGAAGTAGGAGGAAATACACAGCTTGGAAAATTAGTTAATATTATAAGTAATACTAATAGTAAAAGTAATTTTCTTATGAAAAATATTGAAAATAATATAATGAAAGTAGTTTTATGCTTATTATTGGTACAAGCTATTTTTGTTTTAGTTCTTCCAGGAAAAGTAACAAATAAAAATGAACTTTTAGCACAAGGAATATTTTTAGTTATTTCTATAATATTTCCATTTATTTTCCTATACTATAATAAAGCCTTTAGGAAAAAGGTTTTAGCAGAGGATGGTATAGAGTTAAATAATACTTCTGCTATTGCTTTAGTTAATGATGTGAAAATATTCTTTATGGATAAGATAGGTAATATAAGTAGGAATGAGCTTTTTGTAGATAAGCTATATACAAATGAGCAAATATATTTATCAAATAAGGTAGATATAGCTGATATAAATATAAAAAGGCTTATAGATATATCTATATTATGCAATAATTCTAAGTATAGTATAGAGAATAAATATATAAAAGGCAGTATGTTTGAGTTAGCGTATGCTAAGTTTGGAGAAGAAAATTCTATTAATAAACAGAGATTAGATGGATTAAATAGAAGGAAATTTGAACTTATTAATTCTTCAAATAGGGGTATGGCCACCACTGTAAATAATAATAGAAAAGGATATAGATCAAATTCAAGAGGAAATTTAGATAGTATTTTAAATTGCTGTACTCATATTTTAATTAATGGCATTGAAAGAGAAATAACTTCTGAAGATATAATGAAAATTAAACTTGCAGATTTAAGTTTTTCAAAGGAAGGTTTGTTAACAGAAGCTTTTGCATATAGAAGCTTTAATTATGAGCCATCAAAGTATGAAAATGTAGAAAGTAATTTAGTTTTTGTAGGAATTATAGCTTTAGAAAATCCATTAGTGGATGATGTGGTAGATGATATTAATACAATGCTGGATGAAGGTGTTTTACCTATAATATTTACAGAGGAAGCTAATACATCAGCAGGTATTTTTGGAAGAAAAATAGGGTTGATTTCTAGTGAAGATCAAATAACATCTGGTGTGGAATTAGAATCATTAAATGAAGAGGAATTAATAAAAACAGTATCTAAGACAAGGATTTATTGTAAGGTTAATCCAGAGATTAGAAATAAAATAATATCATTATACAATAATGATGGCTATGGATTTATTGCTGAAGGAAAGAATTTAGCTGACTTGTCTATAGTAAGTCTAGCAAATGTTGGAATAGTAAAAGGAAAGGTTTCAATGCTATTAAGAAGAATAGGAGATGTTTATACTGAAAAAAGTAGTATTAAAACATTTTTTAACTTAAAAAATAGAGAAAGTGAAATTAAAGAAGCAGTTAAAGCAGGATTAAGTATATATACTATCATTACTTTAGCTGAAATAATATATTTAAATTTCCAATACTATTTCCTAAATGGAAGCTTAACTAAAGAATACTATATTATTTTAATGAATTTACTATTAGTAACTCCTATAATATTACTAAATACTTTATGTGAAAATAATTCATATAAGGGCAACAAAGTGGTTTTAAAGGGTGTTTTATTTGCTTTACTTCCAGTAGTAGCAGCATATTTCATAAAAGATAGATTTGATATAATAGGAATCTTATTTATTGGCGGAATGGCTATTATAGATACTATTATTAACTGCAATATTTTCAGTAAAAACAACTTAAAATACATAAAACTTTTATTAGTAACGCTTTTAATATATTCCCTATCATTAACAGCATTAATTATATTATTAGGATTTAAGTTTGATTTAATTACTTTAATAAGTGTTGGGTGGATTTTATTTATTTTTGTTATAGCAGACTTAATTATAAAAAAATGGTAAGACTTTAAAATGAGGTGTTGCCATTGAAGTCAAATAATAAAGAAAATGTATTACTTTACATATTCTTAGTGTTCATATTATCAAGTTGTATATATTTACTTTTTTATAAGGAGAAATGGCTAGCAATACTATTTGTTAGCTGTTTTTTTATTTATCTTTTTTTCTTGAAAAGATTGGAACTATCTATAATATTGCTTATATTTTTCTTAATTCCAATAGTAAATAATTTTTTGTACTATAATTTAAAGGTTAATTTTAAGGAGGATATAAGGATAGTTTCATTAAATAGCTATGGAGGAATAGGTGAAATTAAGGAGAGAAAGGTATACGTATCAGGAGATTTTAAGGATATTAAACTAGGAGATAGAATACTAGCTAAGATAGATTTTAGGAAGGATGTTAATATTGAAAGAGGCATATTAGGAGAAGTAAAAATCGAAGAATATGAAAAGTTAAATTTAGATTTAAAGGGTAGAATTTATAGAATCAGAGAGGATATTTTTAATAACTTAAAAGAAAAGTTAGGGAGTAGAAGATCAGCTTTAATAACATCTATATCCTTTGGATATACAGAGTTTTTAGATAGAGAAGATGAAAATACAATGAAGAACTTAGGGGTATTGCATGCTGTATCTGTATCTGGACTTCATATGGTTATAGTTTATTCTTTACTTAAAAAATTTTTAGGAAATAAAATAGCACCTATTTTGTCTATTATGTATGTAATTTTTACAGGAGCAGCTATATCAACTGTAAGATCTTATATAATGTTACTATGCTTAAGTTTAGCAGTACCTTTTAGAAGGAGTTATAATCCCTTAGCAGGGTTATCCTTTGCTGGAATTATACTTATTTTATATAAGCCCTATAGTATTTTTGAAGTAGGATTTCAATTAAGCTTTTTATCAACTCTTGGAATAATTTTATTTAATAAAAAGTTTAATAAGGATTTATATAAATTGCCCAAATTCTTAAGAGAGGGAACAGCTATTAGTTTATCCTCTCAAGTATTTACTTTTCCTTTCTTAATATTATACTTTAGAGAATTTTCATTAGGGTTTTTAGCAGGAAATTTAATACTTATGCCATTAATAAATGCAATTGTAATTTTAGGAAACATTTTAGCATTAACAATAAATTTTAAAGTTATATTTAATTATCTTGCCTTTCTTGCTTATTATGCCACCTTATTTATAGATATAATTTCAGAGAAGCTACTTAATATTTTACCAAGTGTACTATTTTTAAATGAAATAATAGCAGTAAGCTATATAATAATTTTAATTACTATTTATTTTTATAGAAAGGGATATAAAAGATCTATTTATTTTCCAATGATAATATTATTTTATTTATTCATTAATTTTTATAGTCCTTATCCAAAGCTTCAGTATTATAGGGATGGGGTATTATTGATTAGCTATAAGGGAGAAAGAACCTTGGTTGGTATAAAGAAAGGTGCAGATTTAGAAAAGTATAAATTTATTTCATTATCTAATAGGGAATATAAAAGTTTTAAAAAAATAAAATTAAAAAATACTATTGAAATAGAGAGAATAAATAAAAATATTTTAATAACAAATGGGGGAAACAGATATTTAATAAAGTTTTCTAGTGAGAAATATAACGAAAATTATGATATAATAAACTGCAAATATAGTAATTATGTAAAAATTGTTTTATTTAAAAATAAAGTTTTAGTAATTAATTAAGAAAGGTAGATTGCTTTGATAGATTTTGATGTACTAGAAGGTGAAGTTAAGAAAGGGAAAATTGACAATTCTTATATCTTTTGTGGATTAGATGAAGAGCTAATTAAAGAAGGAATAAACTTAATTGTTAATACTACTATTGATAAATCCTTACTTGATTTAAATTATATAAGATTAGATGGATTAACAACAACCTTTAATGAAATAATGAATGCTTGTGAAACTATGCCATTTATGGGTGACAAAAAGGTAGTTGTTGTATATAGAGCTAGTTTCTTAAAAGATAAAAGTGATGCAGCAGGTACCAAGCTTTACAATGATATTCTTAAATACTTAAAAGACTTGCCACCATACACAGTTCTTATAATGTACTATTTATTTAATGATAAAAGAGATACTCCTAAGAAAAGTAATAAATTAAAATCTTTAGAGAAGGTTTCTAAGGTAGTATACTTTGATAAATTAAAAAAGGATAGATATTATAAAAAGGTAGAAGAGGTATTTAAAGAAAAGGGAAAAGAAATAGGAAAAGTTGAATTAAGATATTTTGCAGAAAAAGTGCAAAATAACTTTGATATAATTAGAAGAGAAGCTGATAAGCTTATTTCATATGTAGGTAATAGAGCTATAAATAAACTTGATATAGATAAGTTAATTGCAAATTCTAGTGAAGATGATATTTTCGATTTAGTAGATTTTATTTCTCAAAAGAAGGTAGAAAAAACTTTGGATTTACTTTATGATTTATTATCTAAAAGTGATCAACATATGCTTATTATTTCTAATATAGAAAATAATTTTAAAAGGCTTTATGAAATTAAAGTTATGGTTCAAAGTGGAGGGAATGCTAATGAGATTTCATCTAAATTTAAACTTCCAACATTTATTTGTGAAAAATTAATTAACCAATCTAGCAAATTTTCTATAAAGCAGCTTCAAAAAATAATGGAAATATGTTTAGAAACTGAAAATAAAATTAAAACATCCGGTGTAGATAAAAATATGGAAATGGAATTAATGATATTTAACATATTTATGACTAAGTAATATAAGAATTTAATTATAAATTTTTATATTAAAATTTAATAAAAAACTCCAAGAGGGGTTAAAAAATAATAGCCGATCCATTTGGATCGGCTTCTTATTTCATTACGCCATAGCGTTTAACTTTGCAGCTAATCTTGATTTCTTTCTAGCTACCATGTTCTTGTGACATACTCCTTTTTGAGCAGCCATATCTAAAGCTTTAACAGCCTTAGGGAAAAGAACCTTAGCATCTTCTACGTTGTTTGCAGCAACAGCTACTTCAAATTTCTTTACAGCAGTTTTTAAAGCTGATTTAATCATTCTGTTTTGAGCAGTTTTTGCTTCAGTAACCTTAATTCTCTTTTTTGCTGATTTAATATTTGCCATTCTAATTCACCCCCTTAATAATTTAATTAGGGTCTCTTTGCAGTTTTGGGGAAATCTGCGTTCGAGTTCGTTTTTAACATACTAGATTATATCATTGAAAGTTTATAAGTTCAAGTATTAAATTGAAACATTAAGGAAAAATAAAAGGGATAATAGTTTTTTTGGAGGTATTTTTATGATTAATGTAAGAACAGATTTAGCCATAGAAGCTAGAGATATGTACACTGAAGAGAATAAAAGGGAACTTGATGGGGTTATTGTAGATGAAGAAAAAGAAGGGGATATAAAAATAACTACTGTAAGTATAGAAAGTGATGAAGCTGGTAAAGAATTAGGAAAGCCTAAAGGTAATTATATAACAATAGATTTTCCAGAATTTACTCATTATGATGGAGAGTCTATGGATAATGTTTCGAAGGTTGTGGATAATGTTTTGACAAGATTAGTAAATATGCCTGAAGAAAAAACTGCATTAGTTGTAGGACTTGGAAATTGGAATGTAACTCCAGATTCATTGGGTCCAAAGGTAACTGAAAAAATTATGGTTACTAGACACTTAAAGCAAGTTATGCCAGAGGCTATAGATGATTCAGTAAGACCAGTTTGTTGTATATCACCTGGTGTTCTAGGAATAACAGGAATAGAAACTGGAGAAATAATAAAATCATTAGTAGATAGAATAAAACCTGATTTAGTTATATGCATTGATGCTCTTGGTTCAAGAAAGCTTGAAAGAGTAAATAGAACAATACAAATTAGCGATACTGGAATATCTCCAGGAGCAGGTGTGGGAAATCATAGAATGAAGATAAATGAAGAGACTTTAGGAGTGAAGGTAGTAGCTATTGGAGTTCCTACAGTGGTTCATGCAGCAACTATAGCAAATGATACTATAGATCTTGTACTAGATGGACTTATTAGTAAAGCGGAAAAAGGGAAAGATTTTTATAATATGCTAAAGTCAGTAGATAAGCTTGAAAAAAGCCAATTAATAAAAGAAGTATTAGATCCATATGTAGGTGATTTAATGGTTACACCAAAGGATGTTGATGCTGTAATTGAATCCTTAGCAAAAATAATTGCCAATGGTATTAATATGGCAGTTCAACCTAATTTAGATATGGAAGATATTAATAAATTTATGAATTAAAAGGCTTATTTTTTACTTTTCGGCTTTTTTAGTTCAATATTATCCAATAGGAAAATAGATATGACAAAAATATTTATTTACCTATTGATTATATAAAGACAACTTTTAGTATATTCGATTTGTTTAAATTATTTTAATAACTCTCAAAAATGAGAGTTATTTTTTGTTAAATAAAAATTATTTGATTATCTGAATTTCAAATAAGATTTATCACGGTGATAATGAAAAGCTCCATCTAATAATAGTTATATTTGTGGCCTGAAAACTGAAAATAAAATTCAATGTTTGTATATTGTTAGATAATCTGATACGTTTAGTAGATAAAAAATATAATTTAAGTTAACTATAATTAAATTAATGTAAAATATTAGATAAATTGTAATATAAATATTGTATAAGAAAAATATAACTGTTATAATATTTATTGATATGAAATTTGTTCTTAGAGCTGTAGAGTGGTAAATTCTGCGAAGAAAATGAGGACAACGACAGGTAAACAATGCACTAAAATAGATGGTCTTATTACGTAGCATTTTAATCAGATATACCTGCACTAAAACTCTTGCTAAATTAAAATTTTTATAGTGTTTAAGGGTGGAAAATTCTCGGAAATAACTTATAGAAATTTCATACTGAATCATAATCTTGCAATGGCGTTGATGGCAAGTATAATCCTAGTGGTATACAAAAAATTAAAATCGATTTATGGCAGTTATAGTATAGAGTTAAAAGTGATGTTGTACTTTGGTTAGAGGGAACAAACCTTTTATATTAATGAACTAGTAGAAAACTACGATTCAAAAATTATTTAATGGGAGGAGAATTAAAATGAGAAAAAAACAAAACAAATTTCTTTCATTACTAGTTGCTGCATTTATGGTTTTCTCCATTATGCCAGTGAAAGTATCAGCTATCGATACAGATAACAAAATAATTACAGTCGGAGGAGAGAACGGCGACTATACAACAATTCAGGAGGCAATCAACTTCATTGATGAACAAGCTGACAAAACTTATTGGACAATCGAAGTAAGCAGTGGTACTTACAATAGGTTTACGGTATTAGATGGCATGAACAATCTCACCGTAAAAGCAGTTGATGGTGAATCTGTTATTATTAATACTTTGGATAACAGCCCGGCACCTGCTCCAACAAGTGGTGGATATCCAGATACTGCTGGTATCTCAATTCGTAATGCTACTGAAGTTACGCTAGATGGTTTAAATATAAATGTTGGCACACAGGCAAATCCATGGTATTCTGCAGCTATTTCTACTTATAGTCAAAGTGTTCTTAAGGGGAATAAACCAACTGTAAAAAATTGTACTTTTTATGGCAGTGGTACAGGAATTGGTGTATTTATAAATACTGGTGTTGATGGATTTTACGTTAATAATTGTGAGTTTAACGGTTTAAAAGAAGCTATTTCTATGTATGGGGATGGTATCCTTATGAAGGGGGCTGATGTATCAAGCAATACTTTCAATAATTGCTCCTTTGCACTTCATGGATACTACGGTGGTACTGGCGAAGCTGGAACACTTAGCTTTGTTAATAATACTGTAAACGGAACTGATCTTTTGAGATGTAAAGTCGTGGTTCAAGATCAGGTCAATAGTGGCGCTATTAAGGTTGATATACATGATAACACGCTTATTAATGCTGTTGTTGGTTTGGTAAACTTGAGAGAGGATGGAGAAACTGTATCTGACGTTTTAGAAAGTAACACTATGGGAAAGAGTAGCTTTTATGTAGAAGCTATAGAACCAGGTACAATTGAGTTTTATACCACTTATAATGCACCAGAAAATGAAGAAGGTTATTGGGTTCTAACTGGAATTGAAGATTTTGAAGATGGAACTTACGATTATATTAAGAATACAATAAAAGAAGCTAATGACAATAAGTCCAAGACTATCAGCTTTACTGGTATCGACGAAGATAATCTGATTAAAACCTTTACTTGGTTCAAGGATGGTTTATATTGGGTAAGTAGTGATAAAACTAGTTATCCTGGACTTGACAAGAAGATTGTGATTAATAATGAAGATGGAACAACTACGGAAGTAGATAACACCAGCGTTTCTAAGGGGGATACAATTAACTTTAAATTGACATCTAATGTTCCTCAGGATCTAAAAAACTATCTAAAACCTGATACTCCTGATGAGCCAAGCTTCTACTCCTTTACCGATGAATTGAACAGTGGTATTTATAAGTTGGCTTTCAACGATATTATGGACAGTGGGCTGACTTTAGTTGATAGTTCTATTCATGTTACTGCGAACGGAAAAGATGTTAAAGTTAGTCCTGTTATTGGCGCTGATGAGAAAGGAAACACTACTATTTATGTAGAAATTGAGCTTGTGGCATTATATGAGGCGGGCTATTTTACTGATGATGATTTGGGCACAGCTCCTATCATTATGACATATTCTGCTACAGCTAATAGTGATATAATACCGGGTACTTATTATAACAAGGCTTGGGTTGACTATGAAGGTGGCAAAACTGAAGAGGATGTCGTTACAGTAGATACATTTGGTATCCAAATCTTTAAGTATGACCAAAAAAATAATGAGGGTTTGAAAGGTGCTAAATTTGAGCTTAAAGACAGTAATGGAAATCTTATTGCTACACTCATCTCTGGAGAAGATGGATATGTATCATATGAAGGATTGAAGGCAGGAGAATATACTCTTACAGAAACTGCTGCTCCTAATGGATATGTAAAGAGTGATAAGCCTATTACTATTATTCTTCCTGATAATGTTTCTGGGGAAACTAAGATAGCAAATGTTAAATTTGCAAACTCTGTGATTCCTCATACTGGTGGTACAGGTACAATGATGTTTACCATTGTTGGTGTAGTTATTATTGGTGTAGCTTGTGTATTCTTTGCTACTTTACAAAAAAGAAAGAAGAGAACAAATTTAAAATAAATAATATCTAAAATATATTGAAGCAAACGGAGACGGATTAGGAACTTGTCTCCGCTTGTATTTCAATATTATATCTTGAATGGGAGTGGATATCCTCTCTGATGAGAAGCTTAGTATTGAAAAGGAATGTATGAAGAATATATGAAACAAAAGCCAAATATATCAACAATTTTATTCATTCTTCTTCTGGTAATTGGGTTTGGAATTCTTCTTTATCCCACTATCAGTGATAGGTATACCAAATGGCAACTTCAAAAAGAGATGGATCAGTATACTGAAGTAGCAGAAGCAATTAAAGAAGATTATACAGAGTTATGGTCAGCAGCAGAAGAATACAATGGACATCTTATACAAAAGCAATCTCAGTTTATTATGGAGGAAGGAGAAGCCGAAAATGTTTCAACTTTGCTTAATCCGCTAAATACTGGGATGATGGGATATATAGATATTCCTAAAATTGATGTTCATTTGCCGATATATCAAGGAATAGAGGAAAAAGCACTCCAGTCTGGAGCCGGTTACTGGTTAGGTTCAAGCCTTCCTACTGGTGGAGAGAGTACGCATTGTGTTATCACAGCACACACTGGACTTGTAAAAGCAAAAATGTTTACTGATATTGATCAGCTAGAAATAGGTGACCGCTTCACACTTTTTATATTAAACCGTCAGCTAACATACGAAGTTGATCAGATACGCATAACTGAGCCGGATGAAATTACAGATTTATATATTGTTGATGGTGAGGACTATGTTACACTTTATACCTGCTATCCATATGGAGTGAATACTCATCGACTACTTGTGCGTGGTAGTCGAATTGAGAGTACAGAAAATCAAGATAACAGCTGCCTATTGAAACACTTCACATGGTGGCAGATCCTTCTGTTTATCTTCATTCTTATGTTGCTTATCCTGTTTTTATGGATTGTTGCCACAAATAAAAAAGGTAAGCATGCAATACGGAGAAGACACAAACATTTTAGAAAAAAACGAAAGTGAAAAAGCCAGAGAGGAGGGCGAAGTTTTGAAGAAATACAAATGGTTAAAAATAACAACATTCATAATATGCTTTCTTTGCAGTTTTCTAATGAGTACTCCACTGATGTCACTTGCCTCAAATATTGATGATACTGCCAATTTAACACTGAATTATATTCATTCCGATATCCAATTTTCCGTATATAGGGTAGCGGAACAAACGGATAGTGGATATATTCTGACAGATAATTTTTCAGGGTATCCAGTTTCCCTTGATGCTAAGACTTCGGAAGAATGGAAAGCACTTTCATACACTTTGGCAACATATGTTGCAGCAGATAATATTTCTGAAACTGTAAGTGGTAAGACTTCTAGTAATACAATTACATTTACGAATCTGAAAACTGGAATGTATCTTGTGTTAGGAAAAGCATATACAATAGAAGGCTACTATTATACTCCTATCCCTTTTTTAGTTGTATTAACAGAGGGGGATGATGTGATAGTAGATGCTAAGTATGATAAGACTGGTTCAATAATTGATGAAGAAAACTACGAGGATTATTTTGCTCATAAGATTTGGGTAGATGATGAAGAGGGTGGTAATCGTCCACAGAATATAACCATTCATCTTCTTAAGGATGGTATAGTTTACGATACCGTTACTTTAAATAAAAGTAATCAATGGGAATATAAATGGAAAGATTTGAATACAAAGTACCATTGGTCTGTAATAGAAGAAAATGTACCAAAGGGTTATACTGTATCTATCACTCAAGAGGGAACTTCATTTATCGTAACAAATACTTTTAGGAATGAAGAAATAATCACAGATTCAGATCCAGATATTCTGCAAACTGGAGATGAAGCAAACATCTGGCCGTATGTAGGTATACTTGTGAGTGGGATTCTGATAGCTTTCTATCTTATCTTAACAAGAAAAAAGAGAAAATTTGAGGATAGGTAAAATAGTGTTCACCCAATCTGTGCTTAAATGCATGGATAGGGTGATTTTCATATATATATAAACATTTTGTAAAATCTTTTGATTTCAAAATTATAAAAAAAGACAATATAAAAATAAAGTAGAAGTTATAAAAGATATGAATAAGTTTATGAATTAAAAATTTTTTTTTATTTATTAATAATTATGTAACTCTCTAAATATATTTATTAGAGAAAGGGGGAGTTGCATGTATTCATTAAGACAAAATTCACCTAATAATAAGAGAATAAGAAGAAATGGAAAGTTAGGTGTTAACAGTAAAAGCTTTGGTATGGGATATTTAATTATAATAGTAGCTTGTATAATATTTCTTATAAGAGCAATAAATGTAGTAAATAACTATAATGATCCAGGCGGATATGCATATGTTCAAATGCTTAACTTTTCTATGCCAGTAGTAAAAACTGCAGTTTATGATGAAGGGGTATATATAGAAAATAATCTTTCTTTGAAAAATGTGGCATTAGAAGCTATTGGAATAAGAGGAATAAATGCATATAAAATAGTAGGTAGTGAAGTAAGCTTATTTAGTAAAATCTTTGGAGGAGCGGGTGTAGCTTCATCCATAAATAAATTAACACCATTCTCTTTAAAAACAGAAAGTATAGCTAAGATGACAGCTGAAGAAATTGCTGAACTAAATAAGGTAAGTGCAGCTTATGATCCAAGTTTAAAAAAGCCTTTAGATAATTCAAAGCCAGAAGTATTAATATTCCATACTCATACAACAGAAAATTATTCGGAAAGAGAAAATTTAACTACAGATACTGATTTTAATGTAGCTGGAGTTGGAGATGTTTTAGCTAAAGAGCTAGAAGAAGGCTATGGAATATCTGTTACTCATGACAAAACTAATCATAGTGTTGTTTATGATAATGCATATAGTAGATCTAATGAAACTCTTAAAAAATATTTAAATGAATATGGAGATTTTAAGCTAATAATTGATCTTCATAGAGATGGAGTGGATAGTGCTAAAGCTGATAGATTAAAAGATATGTATACTATAAATATAAATGAACAAAATTTGGCGAAAATTATGTTTGTTACAGGTCAAAATAGTGAAAGATATACTGCCAATAAGGCTTTAGTAGATAAACTATATAGTATAGCTAATTCAGAATTTCCTGGTATAATTAGGAATACTTATGAATATCCAATAGCGGCCACATCTATTAATTATAGTTTAAGTGATAATTTTGTATTACTTGAAGTTGGAGCAAATGTAAATACAGCCCAAGAAGCAAAATTAACAAGTAAGTATATTGCAAGAATAATAGCAGAGTATTTAAATAATTAAAATATGAATAAAAATTGATTTTTATGAGCATCCTTTAGATAGTAAAAATACTAGGGGGTGCTTTTTTGATTAATAAAAAAGTTTTAATAGGAACATTAATATTTTTTATAATAACAATATTAGGCATTGTACAAGTTAATATTATTAACACAAAGGCCTTATCACCTGTGGGTAATGGTGATGACAATTATGAATTAGTTAAAGAGGAATTCGGTAAGGATTTTGAAGAGTTTATTAAGGATGATGCAGAAGTAAAGATTTATACACCTAATGATGAATTTGAAAATACTACAGTGAAGGTATACAATAAAGAATTTATAATAGATATGAATAATAAAATAACAGATAAATTTTATGCTGTTGGTGGATTTTTATATAATGGATTTAATAGTATAATAGATAAAATAAACGGTAAAATAAAAAGTAATGAAGTCAATATTGAAAGTGAAGATTTAGATAAGATAATAGAGGATTTTTTGCAAGATAATAATAACAGCGATTAACACATATTAACAACTTCATATTTATATTGACACATAACCTAGGCATTATGATATAATTTACCTTGAAAATTATAATGGGGGTGAAGTGACTATTTGCTTATTTAAGCAATAGTTTAATATATGAGTAGTAATAGACAAGAAAGAATTAGAAATTTTTCTATAGTAGCCCATATAGATCATGGTAAGTCAACCCTAGCTGATAGATTGTTGGAAGCCACAGGAACTCTTACCCAAAGAGAAATGGAAGAACAAATACTTGATAATATGGAAATAGAGAGAGAAAGAGGTATAACTATTAAGTCTCAAGCAGCAAGACTTATCTATAGAAGACCTGATGGAGAAGAATATATATTAAATTTAATCGATACTCCAGGACACGTAGATTTTACATATGAAGTTTCAAGAAGCTTAGCTGCATGTGAAGGAGCGGTGTTAGTAGTAGATGCAACTCAAGGAGTTCAAGCACAAACACTTGCAAACTGTTACCTAGCTTTAAATAATGATTTGGAAATTGCACCAGTTATAAATAAGGTAGATTTACAATCAGCAAGACCAGATGAAGTTAAACAAGAAATTGAAGATATTATAGGAATAGAAGCGGAAGATGCACCATTAATTTCTGCAAAAACTGGTTTAAACATTGCAGATGTTTTAGAAACAGTAGTAGAAAAGGTGCCAGCACCTAATGGAGATGAAGATGCACCGCTTAAGGCATTAATATTTGATTCTTATTATGACAGTTATAAGGGTGTTGTTTCTTATGTAAGAATTTTTGATGGTGTTGTAAAGCCTGGAACAAAAATTAAATTAATGGCAACAAATAAAGTTTGTGAAGTAACTGAAGTTGGTGTATTTACCCCTAAGGCACTTCCAATTAATGAATTAAGAGCAGGAGACGTTGGATATATTGCAGCTTCAATAAAAAATGTAAGAGATGCAAGAGTAGGTGATACCATCACTGAAGCAGATAGACCAACAGCTGAAGCAATGCCAGGATATAAACCTGCAGTACCAATGGTTTATTCAGGTATTTATCCAGTTGATGGAGCAAAATATCAAGAATTAAAAGATGCATTAGAAAAGCTTCAAATAAATGACGCTGCTTTAAGCTTTGAACCAGAAACATCAATAGCTTTAGGTTTCGGATTTAGATGTGGATTCTTAGGATTATTACATATGGAAATAATTCAAGAAAGAATAGAAAGAGAATTCAATTTAGATATTATCACAACTGCACCATCAGTTATTTATAAAGTAATAAAAACTAATGGAGAAGTAATAGAACTTACTAACCCAACTAATCTTCCAGAAGCTACAGAAATAGAATATATGGAAGAACCAATAGTTAAAGCAAGTATAATAGCTCCTTCTGATTATGTTGGTGCTGTTATGGAATTATGTCAAGAAAGAAGAGGAACTTTCATTGATATGCAATATCTAGAAGAAACAAGAGTTTCTATTAATTACGATATTCCATTAAATGAAATTGTTTATGATTTCTTCGATACATTAAAATCTAGAACTAGAGGATATGCTTCATTAGATTATGAATTTAAGGGATATACTCAAACTGAATTAGTTAAGCTTGACATTATGTTAAATGGTGATGTTGTAGATGCTTTATCTATGATAGTTCCAAGAGAAAAAGCTTATGAAAAGGGAAGAGGTATAGCTGAAAAGCTTAAGGAAATAATTCCAAGACAAATGTTTGAAGTTCCAATTCAAGCTGCAGTAGGATCTAAAATTATAGCTAGAGAAACTGTTAAGGCTATGAGAAAAGACGTACTTGCAAAATGTTATGGTGGAGATATTTCTAGAAAGAAAAAGCTGTTAGAAAAGCAAAAAGAAGGAAAGAAGAGAATGAGACAGGTTGGGTCAGTTGAAATTCCTCAAGAAGCGTTTATGGCAGTATTAAAAGTAGATAAATAATTATATCAAAAAATGCTAAGTCTAATTGACTTAGCATTTTTTATAGATAACTATAAGAATAAGGCGGTAATGTTATTACTTATATAAACAAATAATGCTTATATAATTTATTATATATAATAAACATTCAAATGCTACTTAAATTTTTACTTAAAGTAAAAATTATTCAAATATTTAAATAAGTTTGATAAATCACAATCTTTACCTATAAGTTTTAAATAAGGAATAAGTTTATAATCATCTAAATCTATAAATTTTGACACTTTTGGATTTATTCTAAAGTAATTTTCTTTTAAAAATTCTTTGCAATATAAATCTTCTAAATTAGACATACCATCCATAAGTAAAGCTAATAATGGGGATTTCATCTTTGCAAAGGGGTGAAATGACCATTGAAGTATTCCCCATTTATGAGTCTTACCCATTATTTTTTCAGGGCTATCTCCTGTACCAATGGATAGAAGTAATATATCTTCTTTTTTATATTTAGGGAAAGAAGATAAAGTTATAGCAATAGATATTGCAGTAGGAGAATTAGCTACTACTCCTCCATCTATATAATTTTTATAGGATGGAAAATATGTAGGAGCAGCTGAACTAGCTAAAATAGCATCTCTAGCAAGAGTATCACTTGTATTGTTTTTAGATAAGTTGTTAAAGAAAACTGGTTCCCAAGATTTTGTGCTCTTATCTCCCAAGTAAAAGGCAGGGATAAATATATATTTCTTAAAATCATTTATTTTAAAATTATCATCAAAATAATTTGAGATAAATTTTTTAAGTAAATTATTATTAAATTTTGGCTTTATAAAATTAATATTAGAATTAGAAAAAATCTGTCCAGCAATTTCTCTAGAATATAATTTATTTAGCTCTTCTATAGGAATGCCTTTAGCTAAGAGTGCAGCAATTATAGCTCCTGTAGAAGTTCCAGCAAAGAGATCCACTTCATTTAAAAAATTTGGATATTTAGCAATTATTCTATATAGAATTTCAACACTTAAAGCTCCTCTAATTCCACCACCATCAAAGGAAAGAATTTTAAATTTTCTCATATATTACTCCATAAATAAATTACTTATATATAATATTCAAAAGTTTTTTTATTGACATAAATATTAAGTAATTAAATCCTAATTTTGTAAATATATTAAAATGTAAAGTAAATTTAGTGAGGTGGATTTTATGTTAGAGGTAAGTAGTAGAGACTTAAAAAAGAAAGGGAAGAGCTTAAGAAATAAGGGAATAATTACTGGAACATTGAAAAGAAAAAATGGACAAGTATATAATATTCAGATGAATGGGAATAACTTAGATACATTAGTGGCTAGAAATGGATTGAATTTAAGGTTACCAATAAGTTTTCAGGGAGATTTAATAAATACCAGAATAGAAATAGTACAAAGAGACGTTCTATATCATAACATTATTAATGTAGATTTATTAGAGTCATAATATGTTGATGCCGTATCAATGTAAAATGAATAGTGAAAAATTGATTAATAAGCTCCTTTAGGAGTTTATAAAAATATACTGTGGGAATTATTATTTTTAGTCTAATGGAGATAAATATTATATTAGGATGAGCTAGATAGAATCTGCTGTCGTAAGGAATATAATATTTATCTCCATTTTTTTTAGTATTTCTGTATAATAAGGGTAAGAGAATTTAATAAGGAAAGAGTTGATAATATGAATAATAAAAAAGAATTATCTCTTTATATACATATCCCATTTTGTAAGCAGAAATGTTTTTATTGTGATTTTCCGTCTTATGCATCTATAGATTACTTAAGAGAAGATTATGTTGAGGCATTATGTAAAGAAATAGAGGATAAAGGAAGTAATTATATTATAAAAAGCATATTTATAGGAGGCGGAACACCATCCTACCTTGAAACTAAGGAAATAGTTAAGGTTTTAAATTCTATAAAAAAACTTCATCTTATGGAAGGTATGGAATTTACTATGGAGTGTAATCCGGGAGCATTAGCAGAAGAAAAATTAACAGCTATGTTAAATGGCGGAGTAAATAGAATAAGTATGGGACTACAAGCAGTACAAAATTCATTACTTAAGGATATAGGAAGAATTCATAGCTTTAAGCAATTTGAAGAAAACTTTAAGTTAGCAAGAAAAGTAGGTTTTAAAAACATAAATGTTGATTTGATGTTTGGACTTCCAAATCAAAGGGTGGAGGAATGGAAGGAATCTTTAGAGGTAATTGCTAATTTAAATCCTGAGCATATTTCTGCATATAGTTTAATAATTGAAGAAGGAACAGCATTTTATAAGCTATGGGAAAGAAATAAACTAATTTTACCTTCAGAAGATGATGAAAGAACTATGTATGAAATAACTAAAAGTATATTAACTAAGCATGGATATCATCAATATGAAATATCTAATTATGCAAAGGAAGGCTTTGAATGCTATCATAATAAGGTTTATTGGAAGTGTGATGAGTATTTAGGACTGGGATCTGCATCTACATCATTTATAGATGGAAAAAGAATTAAAAATATAGAAAATGTAAAAAATTACATAGATAGAATTAATTCTGGAGAAGAAGTTGTAGAAGAAATAACAGAAAATACTATTGAAGATAGTATGGAAGAGTTCGTGTTTATGGGCTTAAGAATTCTTAGTGGAATAAGTTTAAATGAATTTAAGAAAAGGTTTGGGGTAAATATTGAAAGTATATATAAAGATGTTATTGAGAAAAATATTAATAAAAAGTTACTAGTTTTAGAGAATGATAGATTAAAATTAACAGAGCAAGGAATAGAGCTATCTAATTCTGTAATGAGTGATTTTATATTAACTTAAATGTATTAGAAAAATAAAGAAATTATTAGAAAAATAAAGAAAATAAAAAATAAATTGATAAAGTTAAATGAGATTATTTATTTTGTGCCTAAATGAAATTGACAAAAAACTTAATAAGGAATATATTGATATTGTAGTCATTAGCACTCGATGATATTGAGTGCTAACAGATAGAGGTGATATTAATGGCTATTGATGAAAGAAAAATAAAAATACTTCAGGCTATCATTAATGACTATATTATGACTGGGGAACCAGTAGGATCAAGGACAATAGCTAAAAGATATGATTTAGGAGTAGGCTCAGCTACTATCAGAAATGAAATGGCTGATTTAGAAGAAATGGGGTATTTAGAACAACCTCATACTTCGGCAGGTAGGATACCTTCCAATAAAGGCTATAGATTATATGTAGATCAATTAATGGATACGGGAAGGCTAACTAAGGATGAAGAATTAAAGATTAAAGAATATTTAATTAATTCTGCAATGTACGAAGTTGATAGAATAGTTAAAGAAGCTTGTTCGCTTCTTTCTGAATTAACAAATCTAACTACAATTGTACAGACGCCTTCTGTGAGAAGTAGTTATATTAAATCTATTCAATTACTTCCTATCGATAATCATAATTTGGTTTCTGTAATAGTTGCAGATAGTGGAGTTATTAAAAATCACAGAATAAGAGTTAATAATATGCCAAAGCCTGAAACTATTCAAAAGATTAATAATGTTTTAAATGCTAGGCTTAGAAATTTAACCATTGAAGAAATTAATTTAGAAGTTATAAATACATTAAAACTTGAATTACAAGGTTTTGATGAATTATTTAATGGAATTCTTCCAGCTTTATATGAAACCTTAAAGGAAGCTAATAACACAGAAGTTTTTGTTGAAGGAACAACTAATATTTTTAATTATCCTGAGTACAATAATATTGAAAAAGCAAAAGAAATTTTATCTCTTATAAATGATAAAGATAATTTGCTAGATTTAATTGAGCCAGGTAATGATATTACAATTAGAATAGGAGAAGAAAATTTCTTCCCTGAAGCAAAGGATTGTTCTATTATATCAGCTGAATATTCTGTAGATGGTAGACCTATAGGAAAGATTGGATTAATTGGACCAAAAAGAATTAATTATTCAAGGGTTATAGCAATTATGAATGAAGTTATGAAGGAACTTAATAAAAGTTTAAAAAATCAAATTATAGAATAAGAGATGAGGTGTTTTTGTGGAGGATATTAAGGAAACATTAGATAACCAAAATAATTCAAAAGAGGCTACTAATGTTAATGAGAATATTGACGCTGAAAAAAACGAAGCAAATTTAGACATGGAAGCAGATTCAATTAATTCTTCAAATGATTCTACTGAGGATTCTTCAGAAGATATAGTGGAAGAAAATAATGATAAGGAAAATGAATTAAATGCTATGCGTAAATTAAAGGATGAAAATAAAAAACTTACTAATGAAGCAGATACTCTAAAAGAAAGATTACTTAGATTAACTGCAGAATATGAAAACTATAGAAAAAGAACTTCTAAAGAAAAGGAAGGAATATACACAGATGCTTGTACAGATGTGTTAAAAGAAATGATTCCAGTTCTTGATAATTTAGAAAGAGCTATATCAGTTGAAGGAAATGTTGAAGATATTAAAAAAGGAATTGAAATGACTATAAAAGGCTTCAAAGCATCTTTCGAAAAACTAGGTGTAGAAGAAATTGATGCTACAGGAGAATTCGATCCAAATTATCATCAAGCAGTAATGCATATTGAAGATGAAAATTTAGGAGCAAATTCAGTAGCGGAAGTATTCCAAAAGGGATATAAAAGAGGCGACAAGGTAATCAGATATACAGTTGTAAAAGTAGCTAATTAAGATTAAGACATATTAACTAATTTTTAATATAGAAGATATATTTAGGAGGAAATAGATTATGGGAAAAATTATAGGAATTGACTTAGGAACAACTAACTCATGTGTAGCTGTAATGGAAGGTGGAGAACCAGTTGTAATCAGCAACTCAGAAGGTGCAAGAACTACTCCATCAGTAGTTTCATTCCAAGCAAATGGAGAAAGATTAGTAGGACAAATTGCAAAAAGACAAGCAATTACTAATCCTGATAAAACAGTAATATCAATAAAAAGACACATGGGAACTAATTATAAAGTTACTATAGATGGTAAAGACCATTCACCACAAGAAATATCAGCAATGGTACTTCAAAAAATTAAAGCAGATGCAGAAAGCTATTTAGGAGAAAGTGTAACTCAAGCAGTTATAACAGTACCAGCTTATTTTAATGATTCTCAAAGACAAGCAACTAAAGATGCAGGAAGAATTGCAGGCTTAGAAGTTTTAAGAATTATAAACGAACCAACAGCTGCTGCTTTAGCTTATGGATTAGACAAAATGGATACTAACCAAAAGATATTTGTTTATGACTTAGGTGGTGGTACTTTCGACGTATCTATTCTAGAATTAGGTGATGGAGTATTTGAAGTTTTATCAACAAATGGTGATACTAAACTAGGTGGAGATGACTTTGATGAAAAAATCATGCATTATATAGCTGATACATTTAAGGCTGAAAATGGAATAGATTTAAGAAATGACAAGATGGCTCTTCAAAGATTAAAAGAAGCTGCTGAAAAAGCAAAGATTGAATTATCTTCATCAATGCAAACAAACATAAACTTACCGTTTATAACAGCAGATGCAACAGGTCCAAAGCACATTGATATGAACTTAACTAGAGCTAAATTCAATGAAATTACTCATGACTTAGTTCAAAGAACAATTGAGCCAATGAAGAAAGCATTATCAGATGCAGGTCTTTCATTAAGCGATGTAGATAAAGTAATATTAGTTGGTGGATCTACAAGAATTCCAGCAGTAGTAGATGCTGTTAAGAACTTTACTGGAAAAGAACCTTCAAAGGGAATTAACCCAGATGAATGTGTAGCAATTGGTGCTGCTATTCAAGCAGGTGTATTAACTGGAGAAGTTAAGGATGTATTATTATTAGATGTAACTCCATTAACATTAGGAATTGAAACATTAGGTGGAGTAGCTACACCACTTATTGAAAGAAATACTACAATTCCAACTAAGAAGAGTCAAACATTCTCAACTGCAGCAGATGGTCAAACATCAGTTGAAATTCACGTAGTTCAAGGTGAAAGACAAATGGCAGC
>NZ_JABUTB010000099.1 GCF_021443865.1 Clostridium sp. | reverse complement strand
ATTTATTTATTTATTTATTTATTTATTTTTTATCCTTACACCTAAAGTTTCGCTAGCATTATCTACTGTAGAATTTTTAATTTTAACTAAGACTTTTCCAGTACCTTTCTTTGTTCCAACTATGCTAGTAGAATTACTTCCAATAATAAAGAATTCTTTATTAGATATATCCTGAATTTCAATCACACCTAAAGGTATCTCCTTATCTGATCCCTTAATTTTTATATAATCTAATAAATTTATCTCTTCCCCGATCTGAAAATCAATCTTTTTATTAGAGACTTTTTCTATTTCAAATTGTCCTTCCATACCTTTTATAAAGTTCCCATCTAACAAAATACTAATCTTATCACTAAAGTCTGATTTCGTTAAATAGTTATTTCTTAAATCAACTTTCTTCAATTTTTCAATATCCGTTATTTCCTTTGGTATTATTGTTAATCTATTATTATTTGCAAAAATAAATCTTAATTCTTCTATATTTCCTATTGAGCTTGGTATTTCTAACAATTCGTTGTTACTTATATATAATCCTTGTAATCTTGATAAGTTCCCTAATTCAATTGGTAACTCTTCTAATTTATTATCACTTAAGTTTATTCCTGTTAAAGTTATCATATTACCTATACTATTAGGTAATATTTTTATTTCATTATTATTTAACCCTAAGTATGATATTACTTTCATATCATCTATTTCTTCTTTAATTTCTTTTATCTTATTAAAAGAAATATCTAAATGCTTAATGTTTTTTAAAATTGGAACTACAGTTAGTTGATTTTTTGATAAATCTATATATTGTAATGAAGCTGGGATAAAATTCACATCTATTTCTTTTATATTATTTTTTGAAATATATAAGGTCCTTAAATTATTTAAAGTTGATAAATTAGGTAAGTTTTCTAAATTATTTTTTTCTAAATTTATCTCTTTTAAATTAGTTAATTTATTCATATTTTCCGGTAATACTTCTATTTTATTATTAGATAAGTTTAATTCTGTTAATTTACTAAGATTTACTATATTATTAGGTAGACTTACTAATTCATTATTATCAACACCTAATGTATATAGTTTTTTTAGTTCCCCAATATTTTCCGGTAGTGATTTTAGTTTATTTTTCCCAATTCTTAAATACATAAGTTCAGGAAAAGCTCCTATATTATCAGGTAAATGAGTTATCTTATTATTAAAAAGACTTAGTTCTCTTAAAACTGGTAATCCTGCTATATCCTCTGGAAAAGTTGTTAATTCATTATCATAAGCAATTAATCTTATAAGCTTTTTTAAATTATTTACTTCAGATGGTATTTCCATTATTTTATTTTGTGAAAAATCCAATCTATCTAATGTTGTAATACTACCAATTTCCTTAGGTAGGAATGTTAATAAGTTTTGAGAAACATCAAACCAACGAAGTTTTTTCATATTTCCAATATATTCCGGCAGCTCTTCTATCTTATTTCTTGAAATTATTAACTTGTCTAAAGCCTCTAATTTAACTATTTCTTCTGGAATTGTATTTATGTGATTTCCCTCTAAATTTACTTCAAATAAATTTGCTAAATATGATATTCCTTGTATTGACTTAATCTTTTCTTCAACAGCAAATAAATACTTTACAGATTGCAATTTTCTTAAAGTAACTTTATTTGATTCTATATCTGGAATTTCCTGAGGATTAGAATAGATAGTAAAGGTAACTGTCCTAATAATCACATTTCTAAAATTTTCATCTGGAAACATTAGTTTTAATTCCTCTTCATTTATCTCTCTATCTAAATCTTCTTCATTAATTCTAATTACTTCGTTTTCATCTGCATAAACTAATTTAGTTTCAGTAAAAGATGACAAAACCATTATTGATATCAACAAGACTGATAATGCAGCTATTTTAGCTTTTAAATTCTTCCTCATATTACTCACCTCAATAATTTAATATTCTAATAGAATCTTAATGTTTGTCCAATTTGCAACTGGTGATTCTTCAAAAGATGATGAATGCTCATTAAAACCAGTTAAGCCCATTATTGTAGGCACATCCTGCCAATTAGCTCCAAAGTCCTCTGATATAATAAACCTAGTACTATTTTCAATATCATCCTCAATATACTTAGGTTTTAAGTATTGAGAATAAAGAGGTGCTACTGCTTCTAATATAGGATCAAAGGTTACCTCTCCATTTGGTGCATATTCTGGATTATAAAGATCTTCTTTACTTGATCCAATACTTGCTATTATTCCATAATGAGGCTGTTGTGAAAAAGCTCCATCTATAAATGCTTTTTGATCTAAATTATAAGCTAAGAACTTAGCATGATTAGCTGGCACTAATTGAATTCCTCCTGAGTAATCAATATATTTTCCCCAACCTGATTTACCAACCTTTGGAGAAGTAGATAAACAAATAACTCCTGGATGACTTGCTCTAAACGTTCCTACATGAGAATATTCACTTCCACCAAACCTTCCTGTTCCTCTTACTCTTTGAATTATATCTGCTATATGCTTACTAGTTCCATCTTCATAGTTAAGCAATACTCTTCCATTAGATTCTTTATATTCACCATTTACTGTATCTCCAGCTGACCAATTTTCAATTTCAATGCTTACTGGTGATCCAATATCTATTGATGGTTTACTTACTATTATTCTTAAATCTTCAGGTATTGGCTTATCAAAACTACCATTATAGTAATAATCAAGGGACTTCCATTCTTGGTCATTATCTAAAAATTGTACTGGATTTCCAACAAAGGCTCCACTATCTCCCCCAAAAATTTCACTTCCACCCAAAATATCTGTATAAATTATACTATCAGTAAATTTAGCTGGATTATTAATTTCTGAATAAACATAATCATCTTCTGTTCCTATAGTAAATTGCTTTGGCATCCAAACTCCTGCTGCTTCAATGTCCGCTGGAGAAATGCTTGGTACTGATTCTTTAGTTATTTCAGAAGCTTTTATAGGATCATAACTTTCACTAGGACCTACTCTTACATGAACATTATTTGAAGCAGTAGCTGTTATACCAGAATGACTTCCATCATTAGCTGCATCATAGTGAGATGCCCAGAAACCTGCTGAAGAAGTTGTTGGATATTTACCAGCTCTTATTACATTTCCCATTTCTCTTTTTGAACCATCAGGAAATTCTTGATAAATACTTCCACCATCTTGATTTTGTATATATATAATATACATTAATTCTAAATTTGGAGTATTCTCTTCCTTTACCTCTTCAGGTATTCTACTATTAATACTATCAGCAACATTACCTCCCTTATACTTTTCAACGGAATTTGCATATGCATTACCTGAAAGAACTCCTAAAACAACTAAAATCCCTATTAGTAAGCTAACCAGTTTTTTTGTAGACTTTTTCACACTTCTCTCTCCTTTTTTTATAATTTTAATCATAATTTTTTATACATTTTCTATTATGATGCTTATAATTATGTCTACTTTAATAAGTACAAAATTAGCCTGCAGAGCTAAATTACTATTTTTTAACTTAATTGTTTAATATAGCTATATTATTTATTTAATATTATCATTGTAAAACCTTTTCATCAATAGTTTTCTGAAACTTTTTTTCTTTATTTTTGAAAATAATTTTCTATAAAAATAAAGCAATGAGTTTTTAGCCTCATTGCTTATTTTTTATCTACTTATTTATTCTTTTAATTGCATTTTCTGTTTTAATCTTAGATTCTATTGCCATTTCTTTATTCTTTCTTATTACATTAGTACATATTAAATCCACTAAGAAACTTTGGGATATCCTTATTCCTAAGGATTCCGTATCAAGATTTATTTCCTGATATGTATAGTTTAACACATAATCACTAACTCTTGCTAATCTTGATAATAAGTTCTCTGTTATAGAAATTACCTTTACATTATTTTCTCTGGCAATTTCTGCCGCCATATTTACCTCTTCTGTGTTACCACTATTTGAAACAATAAATAATACATCATCTTCTTTCATTAAAGATGATATCATTAATAATGTGTGACTATCTCTATAAATGTTGCAAGCTAGACCTATTTTCATAAATTTATAATATGCATCTTCTGCAATTATTCCAGAGTGTCCAATACCAGCAAAAGCTATTCTTTTTGCTTTTACTAATATGTCTGATATTTCTTCAATTATTGTATAATCTATTTTCTTTAAAGTTTCTTCTAAAGAATTTATATTCAAATCATAAAATTTCTTAACAAACTCACCTAGAGAGTCTTTTTCTGATAACACTTCATTTTTAGCTGCTTCATCACTATTTTCATCATTATCATATGCATTATTTTTAAACTCTTGTGCCATTGTCATCTTAAATTCTAAAAAACTTCTAAATCCAAGCTTTCTACAAAATCTTGTAACTGTAGCCTCACCAACTCCACAGTTATTTGCTATTTCAGTTACTGTCATATATATACTACTATTCATATATTCTTCTATATAATCACAAATTTTATTTTCTGCTTTAGTTAACTCATTTCTATCCTTTACTAGTAAAGATTTCATTTATATCCCTCTTATATCTTCATTTACTTATTAAAATAATTATATTATAAATTGAAAGAAATACCTAATTAAAAATATTTACTCATATATCAAATCTATTATATATAAGCTCAAATAAATTATTCTGTTCTTAGTGCCTCCACTGGATCCTTCTTTGAAGCCATCTTAGCTGGAATAGATCCTCCAATCAGAGTTAAACATACACTTATAATTACTAATACTATAGCATGAACTGGATTTAATACAGCTACATCTTTTAAATCAGTAATTTTATAAAGTATATTATTGGTTGGAATTGTTAGAAGATAAGCAATAACTATTCCTAAAATACCTGAACAACTTCCTATAATAAATGTTTCTGCATTAAATACTCTTGTAATATCTTTCTTTCTAGCACCTAAAGCTCTTAAAACACCTATTTCCTTTGTTCTTTCAAGTACGGATATATAAGTTATTATCCCTACCATAATTAATGAAACTACTAATGATATTGCTGCAAATGCTATTAATACCATAGTAATTGCATCCATAATACCACCTGATAGGCTTACAAATGTACTAGCCATATCATTGTATATAATTACATCTTCTTTTTCCTTTCCTTCATTCCAATCATCTAAATAATCTGTTATAGCTTCTTTGGTAGCAAAATCCTTTGGATATAAAGTTATCATATAAGGTGTTGAAGTTGCTCCTATAGAAGCAAGTATATTTTCCTTAGTATTTGTATTCCCTGAATCCGGCCTATCTCTTTCTTTTTCAAAGCTTTCCCCTGTAAATATATTATAGGTTGCTTCTTCTTGAGCCTTTACAACTTCAGATTTTTTAGCATCTTCTATAAAGTACTTACTTAATTCATCTGAATAAGATAAACCTTGTGATAATACTGGTATAGTTACATCTTCTTTAACTCTTAAAATCCCTACTATTTTTAATGGTATAGCTCTTTCATTATTATATATTTCACTCATATCATTTGGATTTCCTGCTAAAGTATAGTAATTACCTAATTTTTTATAGTAATCATCATTTAAAATTGCCTTTATTTCATATCCTAATATATCATTAAAGTTAATTTCTTCTTTGCTACTATCAAATCCTAATGCCTCTAAAACAGATGTATCAAGTTTATTAGATTCATCTACTACTAAAATTAAATCATTCATTGTTTTTGGATAGCTACCTGCAAGTAAATCATATGAAGATTCTAAATAACCTTCTGAATTATTATCTATCTTTATTGGATAAGAAGATAGATTTAAATCTGAAGAATTAATTGGTGTTGCTATACTTCCATCACTTTTTAAAAGATTCATATTTACTAAACGAGTAAATGAAAGTCCTGAAAGTAATGATTCATCAATTTCTTCAATATATTTTACATATTCATCTGAAAGTTTATTCGTATGCATAATAGTATTTTCTTTACTATTATAAGGATATATCACATCTGTATCAGGGAACTTACTAGAATCCTTATTTTCTCCTGATGCTTGATCTCTCATTTCTTTACTACGCTCCATCATTGAATTTATATCAATTTCTGCTGCTCTCTGACTTATCATAATAGGGAAACCTGATAGTGTATCTGATTCAAACATATCTATTTGCTTATCAAAACCATTAGATAATGATAATATTAATGCTATTCCTATAATACCAATACTAGAAGCAAAAGCAGTTAAGAATGTTCTCCATTTTTTAGTTCTTATATTCATACCTGATAGTTTTAATGCTGTAAGAAAACTCATACTAGTTTTCTTAAGGCTATATGAACTATTACTATTTTCTTCTTGTAGAGGGTTTGTATCTGAAATAATACTACCATCTCTAAATTCTACTATCCTATCTGCATACTTGTTTGCAAGCTCTGGATTATGTGTTACCATTATTACCAATTTATCTTTTGCTATATCTTTTATAAGATCCATAATTTGAACACTAGTCTTAGTATCCAAAGCTCCAGTTGGCTCATCTGCCAATATTATATCTGGATCATTTGCAAGAGCTCTTGCTATTGCAACTCTTTGCATTTGTCCTCCTGAAAGTTGATTAGGTCTCTTATGAATATGCTCTTTTAATCCAACTCTTTCTAGTACTTCTACAGCCTTCTTATGCTTTTCTGTTGCTGAAACTCCACTTAAGGTCATACCCATTTCAACATTATCTAAAATACTTAAGTGACTTATTAAATTATAGCTTTGGAATACAAAACCTATACTATTATTTCTATATGCATCCCACTCTGAATCTTTGAATTCCTTTGTAGATTTGCCATTAATTATAAGATCTCCACTATCATACTTATCTAAACCACCAATAACATTAAGGCAAGTAGTTTTACCTGAACCACTTGGCCCTAATATTGCCACGAATTCGTTTTCTCTAAAATTTAAGCTTACTCCATTTAATGCAACTTGCTTAAAATCACCTGTTGTATATGACTTCTTCACATTCTTTAGTGATAACATGCTTCTCCTCCTAGTATATTTTTATTAAATTAATATTCTTCATTATACTTCATTTTTATAAACTAAATATAAATTAAATACTATATATTTATAATTATAACCAATTTTAATATTCATAGGTAAAAAAATCAATAAAAAAAGAGTTATTCCTTTTTATTTAAGAATTACTCTTTTTTATAAACATTATAATATAAAATTATCTATTATAACTTCCTTCCCAAACTATTTCAGTATATTTATCTGGATCTGTATCACCTTCAGTACTAAATAAAAGCACTTTAGAATTTTTATCTAACCCTATAGATTCTTTTAATTCCTTATATTCTGGATTTGTCATTAACTCATATACAAGTCCTAAAGTAACTGCTCCTGATTCCCCTGATATTACTTTATTATCTTTTCTTAATGGGTTTCCAAGAACTCTCATTCCATTTGCAGCAACATAATTTGGTGCTGATACAAATACCTTAGCATAATTTTTTAATACTTCGAATCCAGTTATATTTACTTCTCCACATGCAAGTCCAGCCATTATTGTTGGCATATCTCCTCCAACTACTCTTGGACTTCCATCATTTGCTATAGCAGATTCATAATAACAAGCGGCTTCCTTAGCCTCTACTATAACAGTAGTTGGACAATCTTCACCAAAAACTGATGCAAAAAACCCTTGAATTCCTCCTGCAAGGGAACCAACCCCTGCTTGTAAAAAGATATGAGTAGGTCTTTCTACTTTATAATCATTCTTTAATTGTTCTAAAGCCTCTAACCCCATAGTTCCATAACCTTGCATTATCCAAGCTGGAATTTCTTCGTAGCCTTCCCATGCTGTATCTTGAATTACAACTCCGTTATGCTCATCAGCATATTTAGCTGCTAATCTAACTGCATCATCGTAATTCATATCTGTAATTGAAGCATCTGCTCCTTCTTTTCTTATATTTTCTAATCTTACTAAAGAAGATCCTTTTGGCATATAAACTACAGATCTTTGTTTTAATCTGTTAGCTGTCCAAGCAACTCCTCTACCATGATTTCCATCTGTAGCTGTTACAAAGGTAATATCACCTAGTTTTTCTCTAACTTCATCAGAAACTAATTTTTCATATGGTAAATCTGTAATATCCATATCTAATCTCTGAGCAAGATATTTCGCCATAGAATATGAGCCTCCAAGTACTTTGAAAGCATTTAATCCAAATCTATAGGATTCATCTTTTAAAAATATACCAGCTAGTCCTAATTTTTCACTTAAATTTTCTAAATTAACTAACGGTGTAACACTATACTCTGGAAAACTCTTGTGAAAATTCCTAGCTTTATTTATTTCATCCATGCTTAAAAAGTCTAAATTAATATTACTTTTAGGCATGGTGTTTTCCTTCCATTTAATTTTTTCAGACATTTTATTTCACTCCTATATTTATTTTGTTATCCTTGTTCCAGTCTCTCCTAAAATTCCATTCTTTGCCTTTTCCAATAAAGTAATAAGTGCAGTATTGCCTTCTTTATATTCAGCAAATTCTATTCCTGCTTCAACTTTAGGTTTCATTGAACCTGGTGCAAAATGTCCTTCTTCCACATATTTTTTCATTTCAACTACTGAAACATTATCTAACCATTTTTCATTTTCTTTACCATAATTAATAGCAGCCTTTTCAACTGCAGTTAAAATTATTAGAAAATCTGCTTCTAATTCTTTTGCTAGTGTAGCACTTGCAAAATCTTTGTCTATAACAGCACTTGCCCCTCTTAAATGATTTCCTTCCTTCATTACAGGAATTCCACCGCCTCCACAGGCAACTACAATACTTCCTGATTCTACTAATGTCTTTATTATTTCAATCTCTACTATACTCTTTGGTTTAGGAGATGCAACTACTCTTCTATATCCTCTTCCTGCATCTTCAATAACATTAATTCCTTTTGAAATTAATATATCTGCGTCCTCTTTTGTCATAAAACTTCCTATTGGCTTTGTAGGATTTTTAAAAGCCTTATCATCTTTATCTACTTCTACTTGGGTAATTATTGTTGCAACAGGTTTATTTATATTTCTATTTAATAGCTCTTCTCTTAATGCATTTTGCAAATCATATCCTACATACCCTTGACTCATTGCTACACAAACTGACATAGGTATTGTTGAATATTTTGTATCTGATTTTGTTAATGCATCCATAGCAAGATTTATCATTCCTACTTGTGGCCCATTTCCATGAGATATAACAACATCATGTCCTTCTTCAATTAAATCTACTATAGCCATTGCTGTAGATTTAACTGCTGTCATTTGTTCTTCTAAGTTATTACCTAGAGCATTTCCGCCTAACGCTATTACAATTTTCTTTTTCATAATTATCTCCCTTAAATCTATAGACTATGATATTTTAATAATTAGGGCTTTTATCCATTTATTTATGGATAAAAACCCTTATAATACTATTTTAAAGACTCTTTCTTTCCTTTTTAGCTTCTTCTAATTTAGCTAAAACTTCTTGTGGATTATTAACCTTGCTTAGGAAAATCATAGCTGCAATTACATATGGCTTGTAGCTAGCTTCTTTATAAAGAGGTTTTCTATATCTATCAAATACTGAAGCTTCAACTTCCCCTGTTTCACAACTAACACCAGTTATATCTGCTGGTAGGCAGTGTAAGTATAATGCCTTTCCCTCTTTAGTTGTCTTCATTAACTCTTCAGTACATTGCCAATCTATATGCTCAGCATTTTGCTTTAATAATTCTTTTTCTAATTCTTTAATTCCATCAAAATCATTATTTCCATATAAATCTGTTCTCTTTTCCATTGCAACAAATGGAGCCCAGCTCTTTGGATATACTATATCTGCATCCTTGAATGCTTCTTCCATAGAATTAGTTTTTGTAAATGATCCACCAGATTTTTCTGCATTTTCTTTAGCTATTTCTTCTACTTCTGGCATTACTTCATATCCTTCTGGGTGAGCTAAAACTACGTCCATACCAAATCTTGTTAATAATCCAATAATTCCTTGTGGAACTGATAATGGCTTACCATAAGATGGAGAATATGCCCAAGTCATAGCGACTTTTTTACCTTTTAAATTTTCAACTCCACCAAATTCATTGATTAAATGTAAAGCATCTGCCATTGCTTGAGTTGGGTGGTCAATATCACATTGTAAGTCTACTAAAGTAGGAATTTGTTCTAATGTTCCTTCTTCATATCCTTCTCTTACTGCTTTAGATACTTCTCTCATATAAGTATTACCTTTTCCAATATACATATCATCTCTGATACCTATAACATCAGCCATAAATGATACCATATTAGCAGTTTCTCTAACAGTTTCTCCATGAGCTACTTGAGATTTTCCTTCATCTAAATCTTGTACTTCTAAGCCTAAAAGATTACAAGCAGATGCAAAACTAAATCTTGTACGAGTAGAATTATCTCTGAATAATGAAATTCCAAGTCCGCTATCAAATATTTTTGTTGATATATTATTTTTTCTCAAATCTCTTAAAGCTTCTGCTACTGTAAAAACAGCCTTTAATTCATCATCACTTTTCTTCCAAGTTTCCATAAAGTCATCATTATACATCTTTGAAAATTCTAATTTATTAAGTTCATTTATATATTTATCCACTATAGCCATTTTTTAATTCCTACCCTTCATTACTTTTTATATTTAAAATTATTTTTCTTTATTAACACAATATATTGTTGGTAATGCAGCATATACAGCAGCACATTTAACTAGATCTTCCTTCCAAGTCATTTCATTTGGAGCATGAGCTTGAGCTTCTGCACCTGGTCCAAAGCCTATTACTGGAATTCCATTACGTCCCATTATAGAAACTCCATTTGTTGAGAATGTCCATTTATCTGTAAGAGGACGAGCCTTTCTCATTTCATCTGCATTTACTGCACCACTTCTTGTATTTCCATAAAGTCCTTTATAAGCCTCTTCCATTGCTTTTGTAACAATATGATCTTCTGGAAGTACCCATGTTGGGAAATAACACTCAATTGGATATATTAATCCAGTATAGCTTGGCCTATCATAGTTATACATACTTACTTTTGCATTATATTTTTTAACTGCTGGAAGTTCTCTAATTTCCTCTAAACAACTTTCCCAAGTTTCCCCTGCTGTCATACGACGATCTAATGAAATTGAACAAGAATCAGCAACAGCACAACGGCTTGGTGAAGTAAAGAAAATTTCAGAAGTTGTAACTGTTCCTCTTCCTAAGAAATTAGCTTCCTTCCATTCTGCATTATGTTTTTCATCAAGCATTTTTACTAATCCTTTTATTTCTTTATCATCATTTGCATCATTTTCATTTAAGTCTCTAACATTCATTAATATTTCAGCCATTTTATAGATTGCGTTATCTCCTCTTTCTGGAGCTGAACCATGACATGAAACCCCTTGAACATCAACTCTGATTTCCATACGGCCTCTTTGTCCTCTATAAATACCACCATCTGTTGGTTCTGTAGATACTACAAATTCAGGTCTTATTCCATCTTCTTTAATGATATATTCCCAACAAAGTCCATCACAATCTTCTTCTTGAACTGATCCTACAACTAAAGCTGTATATTTATCATCTAAAAGATTTAAGTCCTTCATTATTTTTGCACCATATACAGCAGAAACTATTCCACCTAATTGATCTGATGTTCCACGTCCACCTATTTCTGTTTCTGTTTCATATCCTTCATATGGATCAAAATTCCAATTATCTCTATTTCCTACTCCAACTGTATCAATATGAGCATCAAATCCAATTAAAGTTTTACCAGTTCCCATATATCCAAGTACATTACCTTGTGGATCAATTTCAACCTTATTAAATCCTAGTAATTTCATTTCTTCAGCTATTCTTTCAACTACACCCTTTTCTTCACAACTTTCACCAGGAATAGCAATTAAATCCCTTAAAAATTTAGTCATTTTCTTTTCATAGTTTCCTGCTTTAGTTCTTATTTCCTTGAAATCCATTTCTTTTCCTCCCTATATTTTATATAAGCTTTTCTTCTTTACTTTTATATAATTAGCAATTTGTATGCCAAAGTTTTTTTATGATTTTTCATGCTATGTATATGTTTTTGTTGTATTATTCTTAATTATTTAAGGCAAAAAATAAAGAGTTATCATATTGATAACTCTTTATCACTTTGGTTAAACTCTCTATTTTCCTAGCTTTAAACACATTTTTTCTATTTTTTATCAAATTGATAAGGCTATTTTATACTGCTAGCCTATTTTAAAGCAAATTAAATTTAATATTTATCTATTTACATGTTTTTCAATATAAATTCTAGCATTTTCGTGCCTACAGCCACAACTTCTTCCATATCAAATTCTGAAAAATCATGAGTTGCACCTTCTAAAGTTATTATATTAGCTTTATTATCTTTACTTATTAACTCCTCATATAATACTTCAGCATTTTCATAAGGAACAATAGAATCTTTTCTACTATGAATTATTAAGGTATTAGGTGCATTTTTATCTACATAATTAATAGGACTATATTTATTTAATACTTCTTCTTTGTTATCTCCAACGGAATTAATAATTTGTTCTAAATCCCAATTGACATTGCTCATGTCTAATGTATTTAAATCTGTTGGACCAAAGAAGTCAATTAAATATTTTATAGATGATGAGTAATTCTTTAATTCTTCATCATCTACAAACTCCTCATCGCTACTATAAGCTGCCATTAAAGATAAGTGGGCTCCTGATGATGCACCGATTACTCCAATTTTATTTTCATTTAAATTATACTCGTCTTTATTTTTATGAACCCATCTAATGGTATCTTTAACATCACTTATTTGCTTGTTAAAATTTTCTTCGCCACTCATAAGCTGATAACTTGTACTTATTATTACATAACCTTCTTCTCTAAAAGCATCAAGTAATGGTGATATAGCATCTGGAATTTCTTTATTCCCATATACCCAACTACCTCCATGAACATAAATAATTACAGGTGAACCATTTTTAAGTTCTTTTTTTGCGTTAAATATATCTAATGTTAAAGGAACTCCATTTGTATTTTTGTATTCTACTTCAATATAATCTTTAGTAATATCTTGCTTCCCATTGAAATCATTATTTGTTAGCACCTTAGATTCTTCTACAAACTCTGAATACTTCTTAAGTATATTAACGGTTAAACTTATTTTGTCTCTAATTAAAAAAGCAAAAATTCCAGAGACTAAAATTATTAAAAGTATTATTACCCCTAAAGCTTTAAAAAACTTCTTCATAATTTCTCCTTCTCTTTTATTTATTTATTTATTTATTTATTTATTTATTTA
>NZ_JABUTB010000098.1:7947-10098 GCF_021443865.1 Clostridium sp. | reverse complement strand
GTTGGGACTATAGAGAAGATTTATGAAAGAAGTTCTGAACTTATAAGACCGGTAGTAGCAAATGTTACACAGGCTTTTGTAGTATTTGCTATGAAAAATCCTGACATAAATTTTGATTTGCTTAATAAATTTTTGATATTATGTGAACATAATAATATAAATTCAATAGTTTGTTTAAATAAAATGGATTTAGTTAGCGATAAAGAAAGACTAGATATTAAAGAAAAAATAAATTCAATAGGATATGAAGTAATATTTATAAATGCTAAAGATGGTATAGGAGTTGAAGTATTAAAAAATAAAATAAATAGTAATGTAACAGTGTTGTGTGGACCTTCTGGTGCGGGAAAATCTACCTTGATAAATACATTAACTGAAAAATATCATATGGAAACTGGTTCAGTATCAGAGAAATTAGGTAGAGGGAAACATACAACTAGACATAGTGAGCTTATAGAAATAGAAAATGGATATTTAGTAGATAGTCCTGGATTTTCTAATATAGATATTAGCTTTATGGATAAAGAAAATCTAAGATATAGTTTTCCAGAGTTTGAAGAATATAATCATAGCTGTAAATTTAGAGGATGCCTTCATAATAAAGAGCCAGAATGCGCAGTGAAAAAAGCTTTAAATGAGGGAAAAATCAATGAATATAGATACGAATTTTATATTAGAATATTAGAAGAGTTACAAGAGGGGGAAAAGTACAAATGGTAAAAATATCACCATCAATATTATCAGCAGATTTTTCAAAATTAGGAGAAGAAGTTGTAAAAGTAGATGAAGCAGGAGCAGACTATATTCACATAGATGTAATGGATGGAAATTTTGTGCCTAATATTACTATTGGCATACCAGTAATAAAATCAATTAGGAATAAAACAAGAAAGATATTTGATGTTCATTTAATGGTAGAAAACCCATCAAGATATATTGATGATTTTGTTAATGCAGGTGCAGATATTATAACTATCCATTATGAAGCAGAAAAACATATAGATAGAGCTATTGAATATATTAAGTCTAAAGGAGTTAAAGCAGGAATTTCATTAAATCCTGGTACTCCAACTTGTGTATTAAAAGATATAATAGAAAAGCTAGACTTAGTATTAATAATGTCAGTTAATCCAGGCTTTGGAGGTCAAAAGTTTATTCCATACTCTTTAAATAAAGTAAGAGAGATAAAAGAGATGAGCCTAAAGGTAAATAAGGACTTGCTTATAGAAGTAGATGGAGGAGTTGACAAGAATAACTCTAAAGCTTTAATTAAAGCTGGTGCAAATGTATTAGTGGCTGGTTCTGCAATTTTTGGCGATGGAAACCTTAAAGTAAATATAGAAGCAATAAGAGGATAATTTAATGAAAGCTGTAATTATGTCAGGTGGAAAAGAACCATCAAAGACTTTATTGTATAAAGAAATGAACGATGCAGATATAATTATTGGTGCAGATAAAGGCTGTGAAATATTATATAAATATGATATAACTCCAGATTATATTTTAGGAGATTTTGATTCTGCAAATGAAGATATAATAAGTTTAATTGAAGAAAGAGCTTCAAAGAAAATAAAGTATAAAAGAGAAAAAGATTATACTGATACTGAAATAGCCTATAATCTAGCAGTAGAAAAGGGAGCTGATGAAATAATCTTGTTAGGTGCAACTGGTACTAGATATGATCATTCTCTAAGCAACTTTGGACTTATGTTAAGAGGTTTAAAGAAATCTATAAAAGTTAAAGTTATTGATGATAATAATTATATTTTTCTAACTGATAAACCAATTACTTTAAAAGGAAATAAAGGAGATACTATATCTTTTCAAGCATATTGTGATGAAGTGAAAAATTTTAATATAAGTGGAGCTAAGTATAATTTAACTAATTTTTCTTTAAAATTAGGTGATAGTATAACTACATCTAATGAATTTTTAGAAGAAGAAATTAAAATAACTTTTGATAGTGGAATAGTAATGATTCTTTATACAAATGACTAAAAAAATTAATCACTCATTTTATTTATTTGCATACAATGTAAATAAGAGATGAGTGATTTTTTTATGGAGGTTTGAACATGAAGATAATAGCTATAAAATTACCTAAGTTTTTATCTAATTTAATTAAATTTTTTAGAAGAAAAAGATAATACA
>NZ_JABUTB010000098.1:0-7855 GCF_021443865.1 Clostridium sp. | reverse complement strand
TACCAGATCTAAGACATCTTGTACATACATGAACTGTTTTTGGTGTTCCATTAACTAAAGCCTTTACTCTCTTTATGTTAGGAGCCCAAGTTCTCTTTGATTGACGATGTGAATGGGAGTACTGAGTTCCAGATACAACCCCTTTATTACAAACTTCGCATCTTCTTGCCACTTGAAAACACCTCCTTGTTTTTGAAGATAATTTCTCTTCAATAGGACAGATTAAATTTTAACATAGTACCCCTTATAAAAGCAAGGGGAAATAAGAAAAAAAGTGAAAAAACTTTTAGAATCAAGGCTTTAATATATTTTATAACATCTACATATAATAAGCTTAGTAAGATTTACTTGAATAATAAATACAAGTAATATAAAATATAGTGTATAGATATTGATAAGGAGGTTTCTATATGGTAGGATATTCAAATGAACTTGGAAATATACATTACTCTGAAGAGGTGCTTGCTAAAATAGTTGGTTTATCAACTATGGAATGCTATGGCGTGGTAGGAATGGTTTCCAAGAATGCAACTGAAGGATTATGGGAATTAATGAGAATAGAAAATTTAAGTAAAGGCGTTAAGCTAAAATTTGATAATGATAAATTAATAGTTGAATTATTTGTTATGGTTGAGTATGGAACTAAGATTTCAGAAATAGCAAATAATATAATACAAAAGGTACGTTATAGTGTGGAAAACTTTACTGGATTAAAAGTTTCATCTGTTACAGTAAATGTTCAAGCAGTGAGAGTCTAGGAGGGAAAAAGATGAAATATCAGACAATAAATGGCCATGATTTTTATAACATGGTTGTTAATGCTAGCAATATATTGTTAGAAGAAAGTGAGTATGTTAACTCATTGAATGTATTTCCAGTTCCAGATGGAGATACAGGAACTAATATGTCTGCTACATTTAAAGCAGCTGTTAAAGAAATAGAAGGATTAAATACAGAATCTATTGGAGAAGCATCAAAAAAGCTTGCTAAGGGTGCTTTAATGGGTGCAAGAGGAAATTCAGGAGTTATTCTTTCACAAATTCTTAGAGGTATTTCAAAGGGATTAGAAGGAAAAACATCAGTAGATTCAGTTGAACTTGCTATTGCACTACAAGAAGGTAGCAAAGCTGCATATAAGGCTGTTATGAGACCTACAGAGGGAACTATACTTTCAGTAATAAGAGCAGCATCTGAAGCAGCAATAGAAACAGATGTTAAAGATATAGTTGGATTAATGGAAGTTGTCGTTAATGAAGCAAAGGTTATGCTTGATAAAACACCAGAACTTTTACCAGCCCTTAAGAAAGCAAAAGTAGTAGATTCAGGTGGAATGGGATTATATATAATATTAAAAGGAATGCTTGAAGCATTAAGAGATGATATTAAAGCTGAAATTAAAGATATAAAACCATCAGAAGCTAAGATGCAAGGGGCTCAAGGAACAGAAGATATAGATATTAAATTTGGTTACTGTACTGAATTTATTATTTTAGCAGATGCTAGCAAGGCAGATAAGTTTAGAGATGATATAATACCTATGGGCGATTCACAAGTTGTAGTTGGATATGAAGATGTTATAAAAGTACATATCCATACTAATGATCCAGGAGCTGTATTAGCTAAGGCAGTTCAATTAGGAGAATTATCTAAAATTAAAATTGATAATATGAGAGAAGAACATAGAGAAGTCCTTTTATCAAAAGAGGAATATAAGCTTAAAGAAGAAGCTGTAGAAGTTGAAAAGAAAAAATATGCTTTTGTTGCAGTTGCAATGGGAGAAGGAATTACAAACATATTTAAAGATTTAGGAGTAGATTATGTAATAGAAGGTGGTCAAACTATGAACCCTTCTACACAAGATATAATGGAATGTATTGCTAAATTAAATGCAGAGCATGTATTTGTATTACCAAATAATAAAAATATTATAATGTCTGCAAATCAAGCAGCTGAAATTTCTGATAAAGATGTAAGAGTAATACCAACAACTTCAATACCACAAGGAATTACTTGTGTTACAATGTTTAATTCTGAAGTAGAAGTTGATGAAAATGAGAGAGCTTTAAAAGAAACAATTGATATGGTTAAAACAGGTTCTGTAACTTACGCAGTAAGAGATACAGAAATGGATGGTATAGAAATTAAAGAAGGCAATATGCTTGGACTGATTGAAGGAAAAATTAAAAAAGTTGGATCATCTTATTCTGATGTAGCAGAGGAAGTTCTAGCTGAAATGATAGATGATGAAAGTGAACTTATTACTATATTATATGGTGCAGATGTTTCTGAAGAAGAAGCAAATGAATTTGCTAGTAAGATAGAAGAAAAATATGAAGATTTAGATGTTCAATGTTATAGGGGAGCACAACCTCTTTACTATTTCTTAATGTCAGTAGAATAATATAAAAGAGCTTCTTATTAGCTCTAAATTAAAAAGAATTAAAACTCCGAAAGGAGTTTTTTCTTTAATTATATAGTATTTATTTTGTGCATTATAATAAAATAAATACTTAGCAAATAAATTTTGAGGTGAGTAAATGAATATATCAATGGAAGTCTCAACTTTGAAGGGTGTAGGTCCTAAGCTTACTGAAAAGTTAAATAAATGTGGAATTTTTACAATATATGATTTACTTTTATACTTTCCAAGAGACTACGAGTTTATAAAAGGTGATGTAGAGTTTAATGAAATTGATGGTGAAGAAAAGCAAATACTAAGCTGCAGAGTTATAGGATATGATAGAGATATCAAAACAAAAACTGGGAAGATAATATCAACAATAAAATTTGATTATAAAGGTCATATTGTTTTAGGTAAATGGTTTAATCAAAGATATATAAAAAATAACTTTCAGCTTAATACTACATATGATTTAGTAGGTAAATTTAAAAGAAATGGAAAAATATTAGAAGTAATTAATCCTATAGTTGGTTGTAATGATGCAAAAAAAAGTGAGATAATACCTAAATATCCTTTAAAGGGAGATCTAAATGATAAAGTAATTGCAAAAATAATCAATCAAGTGTTAGATAGTGTTATTATTACTGACAATTTACCAAAGGATATTTTAGAGAGATATAAAATGATTGATTTAGATACTGCAATTAGAGATATACATTTTCCAAAGGGGAAATTAGAATTAAATAATGCTATATCAAGACTGAAATTTCAAGAGCTTTTTACTTACTCAATGAAGTTATTATTACTTAAAAACAAATTAAGAAGCAATGATGGAATATCATTTTATTGGCATGATGAATTAAAGGATCTAAAGGAAAACTTACCTTTTAAATTAACAGATGCGCAAACTAATGTTGTAAGGGATATTTTAAGAGATCAAAAAAGTAAATATTCTATGAATAGGTTGATACAAGGAGATGTAGGTAGTGGGAAAACTATAGTGGCATTAATAGCCCTATTTAATGTTCTTAAAAATGGTTATCAAGGGGCTTTAATGGCACCTACTGAAATTTTAGCTAATCAACATTATTTAGAAGCATTAAAAATTTATAAGGATTTTAACTTAGATGTAGAAATTTTAACTGGTAGTACTAAGATAAAGGAAAAACGACGAATAAAAGAAAAGATAGCAGAGGGTACTCCTATGCTTGTTATTGGAACTCATGCATTAATTCAAGAAGATGTTGATTTTAAAAATTTAGGTTTAGTTATAACAGATGAGCAGCATAGATTTGGTGTTGAACAAAGAAATAAACTAATAAATAAAGCTAGAAGACCAGATGTATTAGTAATGACAGCAACTCCAATACCTAGGACTTTAGCTTTATATATGTATTCAGATTTAGATGTATCTATAATAGATAAGCTTCCTCCAGGAAGAAAAAAAATAGATACCAGATTTTATTCTGAAAATGAAAGAATGTCAGTTTATTCATTAGCCTTAGATGAAATAAAAAAAGGAAGGCAAGTGTATATAGTTTGTCCTCTAATTGAAGAAAATGAAAAATTAGAATTGAATTCTGTAGAAAAATTATATGAAGAATTAAAAGAAGATGTCTTTAAGGATATTAGAGTAGAGATATTACATGGTAAGATGAAACCAAAAGAAAAGGATGAAATAATTGGTTTATTTAAAGAAAATGAAGTTAAAGTTATTATTTCTACTACAGTTATAGAAGTTGGGGTAAATGTCCCTAATGCTTCAATTATGATAATAGAAAATTCAGAGAGATTTGGTTTAGCACAGCTTCATCAATTAAGAGGTAGAGTAGGAAGAGGAGAGTATGAATCCTATTGTATTTTAATAGGAAATGCTAAAAATGAAAAAACTAAAAAAAGAATGGAAATAATGACAAGCTCCACTGATGGATTTTATATTTCAGAGCAAGACTTAAAGTTAAGAGGAGCTGGTGAAATGTTTGGACTAAGACAAAGTGGAGATATAGGTTTAGTGCTTTCAGATATATATGAGGATATAGATATTTTAAAGTGTGCTAGATATGAAGCTAATAATTTAGTTAACTCTAAGGAAATTGAAAATGTAAAATTATGCAATGAAATATCCAAATCCCTTGAAAGATATAGTCGATATATTTGTTTTAATTAAATAAATTGTATATAAATAAATCTTGTGATAAAATTATATTATTAGTACCTAAGGAGGAAATCAAATGAGAATAATAGCAGGTAGAGCAAGAGGACGTAAGTTATTACCTCCCGATACAATGGAAACTAGACCAACTTTAGATAGAGTTAAGGAGTCTATGTTTAGTATAATACAAAACCATATCCCAGACTCTGTAGTTGTAGATGTATTCGCAGGAACTGGAAGTCTAGGACTTGAAGCAGCAAGTAGAGGTGCTAAAGAAGTATATTTAATTGATAAAAGTAACACAACATTTCCAATATTAAAGAAAAATGTTGAGAATTTAAAGTTTGAAGATTTTTGCTTTCCACTTAATTTAGATTCTTATGAAGCTTTGAAAATGTTAAACAAAAAAGGTAAGGTTTTTGATATTATTTTTATAGACCCACCATATTGTAAGGAAATGATTCCTAAGGCAATAGAAATTATTAAAGAAAATAATTTATTAAATAAGGGCGGAATAATAGTAACGAAAATTGATTCAATAGAAGAAATTTACCAAGGATATAAAGAAATACAATTAGTAAAAAATAAAAAATATGGAAACACAACAGTTTGTATATATAATAATGAGGAGTAAATAAAAAGGTGAGAGAAATGAATATTGCTATTTATCCAGGAAGTTTTGATCCAATAACAAACGGGCATTTAGATATAATAACTAGAGGAGCAAAAATATACGACAAAGTAATTGTTGCAGTTTTAGTTAATGTGGATAAGAATTGTTTATTTACTATTGAAGAAAGAGTAAATTTAATAAAAAGAGTCACTAAAAATATAGAAAATGTTGAGGTTTTAAGTTTTGAAGGATTATTAGTTGATTTTGCAAAAATGCATAATTCAAAAGTAATTTTAAAAGGGCTTAGAACTATGTCAGATTTTGAATATGAGTTTCAAATGGCACTTATGAATTCTAAACTTGATTCTGAAATTGAAACGGTATTTATGATGACTTCATCAGCATTTTCCTACGTAAGTTCCTCTTCAGTAAAGCAAGTTGCTAAGTTTGGAGGAAATATTAATGGTTTAGTGCCTGATGAGTTAATTTCAGAGCTTAGGGAGAAGTTTTAATATTTGAATTTTCTAGGGGGAGTAGGCATATGGATAAAATTGAAGTTAATATTATTGAACTTTTAGAATATTTAGAGGAATTAATAGAAACTGCACCAAAGGTACCTATAACAGGTAAAAGTGTAGTAGATAAAAAAGAATTTTTAGAAGTAATAGATCAAGTAATAAATTATTTACCAGATCAAATTAGAAAAGCACAATGGGTAATGAATGAAAAAGATAGAATACTTGAAGATGCTCAAAAACAATATGATACTACTAAAAATGAAATTATGGAAATGATGAAACAAAATGTAGAAAATCATGATTTAGTTAAAGAAGCAAAAATAAGAGCAAATGAAATAATTGCCCTAGCTCAAAGAGATGCTAAGGCAATTAGAATAGGTTCAAGAGAATATTCAACTGAAATACTATCTCAATTAGATAGAGAAATAGAAGAAAAGAAAAATAAACTTATTGAAGATATGCAAAAATCCTTTGAAACGGTTGCAAAAGAAATAGATGAAAATCTAAATGAAACTGGTTTAAGGATTAAAGATAACATATCTGAATTAAGAGGAATGTAGCTTTCTTTTAATATATTTTAATATTACAGAAATTAAAAGAGAGATACTTAAAATAAATATTATTGGAATGTATAATTTATATATAATTAATTTATAGCTATATACTGGTGCAATACTAAAAGTTGGTATTGAAAATAATATAATGTTACTAGAAATAAATGTTATTATAAAGCCTAGTATTCCTTGGAGAAGCTTAAGTAATATATACTTTTTAAAGTTTGGATTATCTCCACTTATAATGGAAGATACTTGAGCTATAACAGATAAACTAGAAAAACATAATATAAAACTTATTAAGCTTAATTTTAAGCTTATGGATAAATTTATATCAGATATCATTTTGCATCCGTTAGTAAATTCGATACTACCTAAAAAAAGATTATATAAAATTCCAGTAGGTAATTTAAATAAATTTTCTAAGAATATAAAAGCAGCACTTATTGAAGTGGTGCTTTTAATTATGCTTATAACTACAGAAAAAATAATTACGAAAGCTCCAACATTTAATGTAGTATTAATAGCACCTTCTATGGAAGTCTTTAAATTAATTCCAAAATTAAATTCTTTTTTTACTATATTATTTGTAAACTCATTACTTACATTTTTAGATGATTTTTTGGTAAGTATTCCTACTATAATAATAGATAAGTAATTTGCAATAAGGAGTATATAACCATATTTAATATTATTTAGCATAGCAACAGCAACAGAGCCTAAAATAAATATTGGACCAGCATTAGAGGCTATGTTTAAAAGTCTTTCATATTCATCTTTATGTATATATCCTAAATTATAAATATCAGAAGAATATTTTGCTCCTAAAGGATAGCCACAAATAAAGCTAGCAGCTATTGGAAAAGAAGAACTTTTAGAAAGCCCTAGTGGTTTGCAAATTAATGGTCCTAATATTTTAGAGTAAAGAGTTATTCCATCATAACATATTAGTAAATTACATATTACACTAAAAGGGAAAATAGCAGGTAATATTGCATTAATAACTAGCTTTAGTCCGTTTATAGCAGCATTTATACTAGTTTTCAAATTAATTACAAATATAATTATAAAAATAGTAATTAAAAAACATATAACAAAATTTTTTTTAACATTGAAAAGTTTAAGTAAAATAGTAACAAGAATAAAAATTAAAAGCCATAAAATATAAATACTAATCATGAATTTAACCTCCTATAGTATTTATATGCTTATGACTTTTTAATATTATTATTTTATTACAGGTGAAAGTAAATAATCACTTAATGGATTTACTTTATCATTTAAAATTGAATAAGCCTTAGTACATTGAATATCTAATTGCAAAAGCTTATTATTAATATTTTTTGGCACCTTCGTAATAATAGGAATTGAAGATAGCTTTTTCATTTCTTTTAAAATATTTCTTCCTTTATTATTAAATCCAAGAACTCTTGCATAAAGATTATCATCCTGTAATAATTCATTAAAATCATAATTGTCTAGTGAAAAAAATAATTGAGATAATAATCTAGATATTTTTGTATAAGTGTATCTTTTACTTTTTGCATTTAAAATTAAATCCTGGAAAGAGGATGAAGCGTGAATGAGGCCAGAGCGCAAAGCGTTCAATGGTTTGAG
>NZ_JABUTB010000097.1 GCF_021443865.1 Clostridium sp. | reverse complement strand
TATGATTTGGCTTAGCCGAACTTACACATATGAGCGAAGTCGAATAGGTGTTACCTAAAATAATGGATAATGCGTAATGCACAATGCATAATTAATGTTAAAACTCCACAGGAGTTTTGGAAATGAGAAAATGAAAGAATTGCAAATGCATAATGGATAATTCACAAGGCAATTTAGGAGATAACTCAGGAAAGATAAGTTATAAAATTTGGAAATTCAGCTCAGCTGAATTTCAACAATAATTATCAATTATGCATTATTAATTATAAGAAGGGGGTTTTAGTATGAAGGTAGCAATATTTTTTGGTAGCAAATCTGATACTGATGTAATGAAAGGAGCGGCTAATTGTTTAAGGGAGTTTGGTGTTGATTTTAATGCTTATGTTTTATCAGCTCATAGGGTTCCTGAAAGATTAAGTGAAACTTTAAAGGAAGCAGAGGAAAATGGATGTGAAGTAGTTATTGCAGGAGCAGGTCTTGCTGCACATTTACCAGGGGTGATAGCTTCTCAAACAACTATGCCAGTTATAGGGGTACCTATTAAAGGTGCAGTTGAAGGGCTAGATGCATTATTTTCAATAGTTCAAATGCCTAAATCAATTCCAGTAGCTACAGTAGGAATAAATAATAGTTATAATGCTGGAATGCTTGCAGTTCAAATGCTTGCCATAAAAGATAATAGTTTAAGAGAAAAATTAAATGAATTTAGAATAGATATGAAAAAGAAATTTATAGAAGAAAATGGACAAGGAGTGGATTTATAATGGAAAAGCTAGAAATGTTATATGAAGGAAAAGCAAAGAAAATATATGCTACAGATAAAGAAGACGAAGTTATAGTTTATTATAAAGATGATGCTACTGCCTTTAATGGAGAGAAAAAGGGGCAAATTGAAGATAAGGGTGAATTAAATAATTCCATAACTTCTATGATATTCGAAATGTTGAATAGAGAAGGAATTAAAACTCATTTTATAAAAAAAATAAATGAAAGAGAACAGTTATGTAAAAAAGTTGAGATAGTACCACTAGAAGTTATAGTTAGAAATGTAGCAGCTGGATCAATGGCAAAAAGATTAGGCTTAGAAGAAGGCTATGAGCTAAAAACCACAGTATTTGAATTATCCTATAAAGATGATGAACTTGGTGATCCATTAATTAACGATTATCATGCAGTAGGTATAGGAGCAACTACCTTTGAAGAATTAGAACAAATATATGGAGTTACAGCTAAGATAAATGAAATATTAAAGAAATTCTTTATAGAGCAAGATATTAAACTTATAGATTTTAAATTAGAATTCGGTAGATATAATGGAGAAATTATATTAGCAGATGAAATCTCACCAGATACATGTAGATTTTGGGATGCAATAACAGGAGAAAAACTAGATAAAGATAGATTTAGAAGAGATCTTGGAAACGTAAAAGATGCTTATGTAGAAATATTAAATAGAATAGGCAACAATGCATAATGCACAATGCATAATTAAGGAATAAACTCCTAAAGGAGTTTAGAAAATAGAATATGGAAATTCAGCTATGCTTAATTTCAACAATAATTATCCATTATGCATTATCAATTATTAATTATTTGTTGGGGGTGTTTTTTTGAATTCAAATTTAGTCTTGGATCTAAGCCATGACAAGTTTAAAGAGGAATGTGGAGTTTTTGGAGTTTATTCAAATAAATCTATAGAGGTTTCCTCTATGGTTTATTATGGATTATATGCTCTTCAACATAGAGGACAAGAAAGTGCTGGAATAGCAGTTTCAAATGGAGAAACAGTAGATATCCATAAAGGAATGGGAATAGTTACAGATGCTTTTTCTAAGGAAAGTTTAGAAAATCTTAAAGGTTCTATAGGAATTGGACATGTTAGATATTCTACAAGTGGTGACACTAGAATAGAAAATGCACAACCTCTACTTAGTAAATCAAAGCTTGGTGCAATAGCTATGGCTCATAATGGAACATTAGTAAATGCAGAGGTAATAAGAGAATTATTAGAGGATGGAGGTCATATATTCCATACTTCAATAGATTCTGAAGTAATAGCGAATCTTATTGCACGAGGGGCAAAAAAGGGGATAGAAAGAGCAATTTTTGATGCTATTCAAGCAATTAGAGGATCTTTTGCTATGGTTATATTAACAGAAGATAAGCTTATAGGCGTTAGAGATCCTAATGGAATAAGGCCGTTATGTCTTGGGAAAATTGAAGAAGGGTATGTTTTATCCTCTGAAAGTTGTGCATTAGATGCAATAGGAGCAGAATTAGTTAGAGATATTGAACCAGGGGAAATTATTATAATAGATAAAAATGGTATTAATTCTTATAAGTATTCTGAAAATACACAATGTCAAACTTGTGCCTTTGAATATATATATTTTGCAAGACCAGATTCTACTATAGATGGACTAGATGTTCATTATTCAAGAGTGAGAGCTGGTGAAGAATTATACAATGAACACAAGATAGAAGCAGATATAGTAGTAGCTGTTCCAGATTCAGGAATACCTGCAGCAATAGGATATGCTAAAGCCTCTGGTATAGTATATGATACAGGTTTTGTTAAAAATAGATATGTTGGTAGGACTTTTATAACTCCATCTCAAGAAATTAGAGAAAAGGCAGTTGCGGTTAAATTAAATTCATTAAAAGTAAATATAAGTGGAAAAAGAGTTATTTTAATTGATGATTCCATAGTTAGAGGAACTACATCAAAGCATTTAGTTGACTCATTAAGAAGAGCTGGTGCAAAAGAAGTTCATTTCTTGGTGGCTTCTCCAATAGTTAAATTTCCATGCTATTTTGGGATAGATACGCCATATAGAAGTGAATTAATTGGAGCAAAAAAATCTATAGATGAAATTAAAGAAGCCATAGGAGCAGATTCACTGGGCTATTTAAGCATGGAGGGGATGTATAAATGCTTTAAAAAAGATTGTGGATATTGTGTTGGATGCTTTAATGGAATGTATCCAGTAGCAACTCCTATAGAGGGGCAAAATAATTCTGAAGGGTAGTGATGAAATGTTAACTTATAAAGAAGCTGGAGTCAATATTGAAGAGGGTTATAAATCCGTTAAATTAATAAAAGAATATGCAAGTAAAACTATGAGTGAATATGTATTAAATGGACTTGGAAGCTTTGCTGGCATGGTTGAACTCCCTGAAGGATATAAAAAACCAGTTTTAGTTTCAGGTACAGATGGAGTTGGTACTAAACTAGATATTGCCTTTAAGACTAAAAAATATGATACAGTTGGCATAGATTGTGTTGCTATGTGTGTTAATGATATTTTATGTCATGGAGCAAAGCCATTATTCTTTTTAGATTATATAGCCTGTGGAAAACTTCAGTCAGAAGTGGCTGCTGACTTAGTTAAGGGGGTTTCAGAAGGCTGTATACAAGGGAATTGTGCCTTAGTTGGCGGTGAAACAGCAGAAATGCCTGGTTTTTATAGAGACGGTGAATATGACATGGCTGGTTTTGCAGTTGGAATAGTAGATAAGGATAAAATCATTAATGGGAAAAACATTAAAGAGGGAGATAAGCTTATTGGCATAGCGTCTTCAGGATTACATTCTAATGGATATTCCTTAGTAAGAAAAATATTTAAAGATTTAAATGAAGAGATTGATGGGAAAGAAGTATGGAAGACATTAATTACACCAACAAAAATTTATGTTAAACCAGTTTTAGAATTAATTGAAAGATTTGAAGTTAAGGGGATGGCTCATATTACAGGTGGGGGATTTATAGAAAATGTTCCAAGGATGTTTAATGGTGAAGGTTTAACTGCAGTAATAAATAAAAATAGTTACCCATTACCATCAATATTTAAAAAGATAATGGAAAAGGGTGTGGACAAAGATCATATGTATAATACCTTCAATATGGGTATTGGATTTGTATTATGTGTAAATGAAGCAGATGTAGATAGAATTATAAAAGCATTAATTGAAATGGGAGAAAGAGCTTATGAAATAGGTTATGTAACATCTGGAGGTGAAGGCTGTTGTTTAAGATAGCAGTACTTGCATCAGGGGTAGGAACCAATCTTCAATCAATAATAGATTCTATAGATAATGGAAATTTAAATTGTAAGATAGAAATGGTTATAGCAAGTAAAGAAGGAATTTATGCATTAGAAAGAGCAAAATTTAAGGGGATAAAAAGTTATATAATATCTAAGGAAAAGTACGGAAATAAAGTATCTGATAAGATTTTAGAATTAATTAGGGGAAAAGTTGACTTAATAGTTTTAGCAGGATATCTTTCAATACTTCAAGGAAATATTTTAAAAGAATTCAAAGACAAAATAATTAATATTCATCCATCACTGATACCAAGTTTTTGTGGACAAAAGATGTATGGATTAAAAGTACATGAAGCTGTAATAAATTCAGGAGTTAAATTTACAGGCTGTACGGTGCATTTTGTAAATGAAGAAGTAGATGGAGGAGCAATAATCCTTCAGGAAGTTGTACCAGTATATTTTGAAGATACAAAAGAAGAATTACAAAAGAGAGTTTTAGAAAAGGAACATATTTTATTACCTAAAGCAATTGAGTTAATAAGGAATAATAAAGTGGAAATTATAAATGGAAAAACAAGAATAGTAAGAGAAATGAAAGAATGAAAGAGTGAAAGAAATTCCGTAGGAATTTCAACAATAATTATGCATTATGCATTATGCATTGTGCATTAAACTAGGAGGTTTTTTATGATAAAAAGAGCTTTAGTTAGTGTTTTTGATAAGGATGGAATTTTAGATTTTTCTAAGTTTTTGCAAGAAAAGGGAGTAGAAATAATATCAACAGGCGGAACATATAAGCATCTTAAAGATAGCGGAGTTAATGTAATTGAAGTTAATGAAATTACTAATTTCAAAGAGATGCTAGATGGAAGGGTTAAGACTCTTCATCCTATAATACATGCAGGTATTCTTGCTATAAGAAATAATGAAGAGCATATGAATACAATTAAAGAAAGAAATATAGAAACTATAGATATGGTTATAGTTAATTTATATCCTTTCTTCCAAAAGGTTAGAGAAGATTTAAGTTTTGATGAAAAAGTAGAGTTTATTGATATCGGTGGTCCTACTATGCTTAGAGCTGCTGCAAAGAATTTTAAAGATGTTATTGTAATATCTGATAAAGAGGATTATAAGGCAGTTATGAATGAAATAAATGAAAGTGGAGATGTTTCAGTACAATTAAGAAAAAAATTAGCAGGAAAAGTGTTTAATTTAATGAGTGCATATGATGCTGCAATATCTAATTTCTTACTTGAAGATGATGAATATCCTGAATATCTTTCAATATCCTATAAGAAAAAGCAAAGCCTAAGATATGGTGAAAATCCACATCAAAGTGCAGCTTACTATAGTTCAAATGAATTTGATGGAGCAATGAATAGTTTTGAAATATTAAATGGTAAGGAATTATCTTATAACAATATAAAAGATTTAGATATTGCATGGAAGGTTGCCTGTGAATTTGATGAAGTTGTTTGCTGTGGGCTTAAACATAATACTCCTTGTGGAGTTGCTATTGGAGAGACTACTTTTGAAGTTTATAAAAAGGCATATGATGCAGATCCAACATCTATTTTTGGTGGAATAGTAGCTATAAATAGAAAAATAGATAAAGAAACAGCAGAAGAAATGATTAAAATTTTCTTAGAAGTTGTAGCAGCACCAGATTTTGATGAAGATGCTTTAGAAGTATTAAGAAGTAAGAAGAATTTAAGGGTAATAAGATGTAATAATAAACCTAATTCAAAAAAATATATGGTAACTGTAGATGGTGGAATATTAGTTCAAGAAGAGGATGATAAATTAATAGAAGATTTAAAAGTAGTTACTGAAAAATCACCTACAGAAGAAGAAATGAAGGATTTGTTATTCGGAATGAAAGTGGTTAAATATGTTAAGTCTAATGCTATAGTTGCCATAAAGAATGGAGTAGCAGTTGGAATTGGAGGCGGACAAGTTAATAGAATTTGGGCAACAGAAGAAGCATTACAAAGAGGAAAAGGTGCCACAGTATTAGCATCAGATGCATTTTTCCCATTTAGAGACGTAGTAGATGAATGTGCTAAAAATGGGATAAAAGCTATAATTCAGCCAGGAGGATCTATAAGAGATCAGGAATCAATAGATGCCTGCAATGAACATGGAATTTCAATGGTGTTTACAGGAATAAGACACTTCAAACACTAAAAACAATGCATAATTAACAATGCATAATGCACAATGAATGTTGAAATTCCTCAGGAATTTCATAAATTTAATAACTCAGCTTGTCTGAGTTATATCAATAATTATGCATTATGCATTACGCATTATCCATTAATTGTAGGGGGGTATTTCATGAAAATTTTATTAATTGGATCTGGTGGTAGAGAGCATGCGTTAGCTTGGAAGTTAGCTAAAAATAATAGAGTGGAAAAGATATATGTGGCTCCTGGAAATGGAGGAACTGCTGGGGAAGAGAAATGTGAGAATATAGATATTAATGATATAGATGAACTATTGAAGTTTGCTATAGAAAAATCTATTGATTTAACAGTGGTTGGACCTGAAGAACCACTAACTAAGGGGATAGTAGATAAATTTAAAGATAAAGGCCTTAAAATTTTTGGACCTAGTGAAGAGGCTGCAAGGCTTGAAGGAAGTAAAAGCTTTTCAAAGGACTTTATGAAAAAGTATGGAATAAAAACAGCTGAGTATGAGGTTTTCTATGATTATAATAAGGCATTATCTTATTTAGAAAAATGTAGTTTTCCTATAGTTATAAAAGCTGATGGGCTAGCTGCTGGAAAAGGTGTTGTTATTTGTGAAAAGAAGGAAGAAGCAGTTAATACATTAAAGGACTTTATGATAGAGGATATATTTAAAGGGGCTGGGCAAAAGATAGTGATAGAAGAATTTTTAGAGGGGGTTGAAGCATCAATTCTTTCAATTACTGATGGGAAAACAATAATACCTTTTATATCTGCTAAGGATCATAAACAAATTTTTGATGGCGGAAATGGTCCTAATACAGGAGGGATGGGAGTAGTTGCACCAAATCCATATGTAACGGAAGAAGTTTTAAAGGACTTTGAAAAAAATATTATGGATAGAACTTTAATTGGTATAAAGGAAGAAGGATTTCATTATAAGGGGATTATATTCTTTGGGATTATGATAACTAAAAAAGGTGTATATCTTTTAGAATACAATGTGCGAATGGGGGATCCAGAAACTCAATCTGTACTCTATTTAATGGAAAGTGATTTACTTGAAATTATAGAAGCAGCATTAAATGAAGAATTATATAATATAAAAATTAATTGGAAGTTAGGAGTTTGCATAAATGTTGTCTTAGCTTCAAAAGGCTACCCAGGTATCTTTATTAAAGGATATGCTATAGATATTGAAGAGAAATTTAAGGATAAGGTTTTTATATCAGGGGCAAAATATGAAGATGAAATATTAAAAACTAATGGTGGAAGAGTTTTATCTGTAGTTGGAATAGGTGAAGATGTGGATGAAGCTAGAGAAGATGCTTATAAAGCTATTAGTAAGGTGAATTTTAAAGATAAATACTACAGAAGTGATATTGGCATTGTGTAGAATTTTATTGAAAATTATTAGATTATAATTTTTATAGGTTAGATAATAAAAGAAAATAATAAACTTTGTAATAATTATTGATATTTTTCTTAATAATATATATGTAAGGGAATAAATATTTATATTATTGGAGGAAAGTATGAATAGAGAAAATAAAAATCAAGCTTATTCTAGAGCAAAGGAAATGCTTATAGCAGGAGAGTCTTGGGATAAGATAATGGATGAAACAAGATTAAGACAAAAGGATTTAAAAAGAATCCAAGCTACAGAAATAAGCCCTAAATTCTACAATTATATAAAAAATTGTTA
>NZ_JABUTB010000096.1 GCF_021443865.1 Clostridium sp. | reverse complement strand
TTATTTAATGCTGATGAAATATTTATAACAAATAGCTTGTTAGGTGTAATGAAAATTAGTAAACTAGAAGATAAGATTTTTGAAAAGAATAAAATAACAATAGCTATAAGAGAAAAATATGAAGAAATAATTAGTAATTAGGAGGAGCATAAATGATAGATAAGGAAAAGATACAAGAAGGCGTAAGGCTTATAATTGAAGGAATAGGAGAAGACCTAAATAGAGAAGGTCTATTAGAGACTCCTGATAGAATAGCAAGAATGTATGAAGAAATATTTTCTGGTATAGGGAAAACTGCTGAAGAAGATCTATCTAAGACTTTTACTGTTGAAGGTAATGACCTAGTAATAGAAAAAGATATTACTTTTTATTCTATGTGTGAACATCATTTAGTTCCTTTTTACGGAAAAGCACATATAGCATATATACCAAATGGAAAGGTTGCAGGTTTATCAAAATTAGCTAGATGTGTTGAAGTATATTCAAAAAAACCACAGCTACAAGAGAGACTTACAGCTGAAATAGCAGATGCATTAATGAAATATCTAAATGCAAAAGGAGTTATGGTAGTTATTGAAGGTGAACATATGTGTATGACTATGAGGGGTGTTAAGAAGCCAGGAGCTAAAACAGTAACTACAACTTATAGAGGATGCTTCTTAGAAGATTACAAATTAAAAAAAGAAGTTATAAGTTTTATTAAATAATCTAAGAATATAGAAGGTGATAATTTGGAAAATGTAAATATCATTTTAAAGCATCCAAAATATAAGGCTTTATTAGAGGAACTTAATAATCTAGAAAAAGAGAGGATATTTTGTAATCATACTTTAGAGCATTTTTTAGATGTTGCAAGAATTGCATATATTATGGTTTTAGAAAAAAGGCTAGATTATAGCAAAGAGGTCATTTATGCTATTGCCCTTTTGCATGACATAGGAAGAGTTTTAGAGTATAATAATGGGGTAGATCACCATATAGCTAGTGCTGAACTAGCAGAAGAACTATTGGAGTTCACATCTTTTTCTGACGAAGAAAAGACCTTAATAATAAAGTCTATAAAAGATCATAGAAGAGAAAGCCAAGATGAATTATCTAAAATAATATATAAAAGTGATAAGCTTTCAAGAAATTGCTTTAATTGTAAAGCCTATAAACAGTGTTATTGGAATGAAGAGAAAAAAAATAAAGACATAAAGTTATAGCAAAAGGGAGAGAAATATGAAGATAGGTAATAAAATAATTAATTTTGAAGACAGAACATATATTATGGGAATACTAAATGTAACCCCAGATTCATTTTCTGATGGAGGAAATTATAATAATATTGAAGCAGCAGTTAAAAGAGCTAAAGAGATGGTTGAAGAAGGGGCTGATATCATTGATATAGGTGGAGAGTCTACAAGACCTGGAGCAAGTTATGTATCAGAAGAGGAAGAAATACAAAGAATAGTTCCAATAATAAAAGCTATAAAAAATGAATTAGATGTTTTAATTTCTGTAGATACTTATAAAAGCAAAACAGCAGAAGAGGCAATTAAAGCTGGTGCTGATATAATTAATGATGTTTGGGGATTTAAAAAAGATAGTAATATGGCAAGTGTTGCAGCAAAATATCAGGTACCTTGTATTTTAATGCATAATAGAGAAGATAAATCATATTCAAATTTAATGAAGAATATTTTAGAAGATTTAATAGATAGCATTAACATTGCATTAGATGCAGGAGTAAAGAGAGAAAATATTATATTAGATCCAGGTATAGGTTTTGCAAAAACTTATGAAGAAAACCTAGAGGTTATGAATAACCTTCATAAGATAGTTAATATAGGTTTTCCAGTTTTACTAGCTACATCAAGAAAGTCAATAATAGGATTAGCTTTGGATCTTCCAGCTGATAATAGAGTAGAAGGAACTATTGCAACAACTGTATTAGGAATAATGAAGGGTTGCAAAATTGTTAGAGTACATGATGTTCTTGAAAATAAAAGAGCTTGTATAATGACTGATAAAATATTAAATAATAAGTAGAGGATTATCTATGGACAAACTATATTTAAAAGATGTAGAGATATTTGCAAATCATGGTGTATTTAAAGAAGAAAAAACTTTAGGTCAAAAGTTTATACTTTCACTAGAGTTAGATTTAGATGTAAGAGAAGCTGCAAAAAATTGTGATTTAACTAAGTCCGTTCATTATGGAGAACTATGTCATAACATAGAAAAAGAATTTCAAAGAGAAAGTTATGATTTGATTGAGACTGCAGCTGAAAAAATAGCAGAATATGTTCTATATAATTATGATTTAGTATATGGAGTTAAGGTGTTACTTAAAAAGCCTTGGGCTCCAATTGGAAGACATTTAGATACTGCCGCAATAGAAATATATAGAAAATGGCATAAAGCATATATTTCTATAGGAAGTAATATTGGAAATAAAGAAGAGAATATAAAGGAATCAATAGAGAGACTTAAGGAAAATAAGGAAATAAAGGTTACTAAAATAGCAAGTATAATTGAAACAGAGCCTTGGGGATATGAAAATCAAGATAGTTTTAAAAATACAGCTATAGAAATAAAAACCTTCCTTAATCCAAAGGAGCTTATGAAAACTTTATTAACTATAGAACAGGATATGAAACGAGAGAGAATAATTAAATGGGGTCCAAGAATAATAGATCTAGATATTATTTTCTTCGATGATTATGCTACAAGTGATGATTATGTAACAATACCTCATCCAAGGATGGAAGAGAGAGAATTCGTTTTGGAACCATTAAATGAAATAGCTCCAAATTACATACATCCATTAAACAAAAAAAGAGTTTTTAAAATGTTAGAAGAAATAAAAAACAAATAGAATATGGGCTGTGTAAACAGCCCATAATATTTATATCATTAACCCTCAAAGCCACTATCTACCTTTTTTATATATTCACAATACTTATAAAGATTATAGTAATCAGGAATATCATCCATAGATATTATATCTTCTTTATAAACTCCATCCCAGGGATGAAGAGAAATTAGCTTATCATTAAAGGCATTAATAACATATTTAGAATTAGAAAATTCAATTATAATTTTATATTCTGGAATTAATCCATCTTGTAATTCAGCATTATAATTATCTTTTTTTATAGAATCTATAAACTCTGGAATAATGCTATGCTCTTTTTTGTCTACTTCATAATATTTATATAGATTTACATCAAATATTTTAATTGTATATTCCTCATTCTTATCTAGCTTATCTTTAATTTCACTTGTATAATAATCAGCTTTGGGTTTAGAACTAGGTTTTATGTATTGTGATTCATTAAAAGTGCAACTTGTAAATAAATAAGTAAACATAATAATAAAAATAAAACTAAGTAATTTCTTCATAGAAACCTCCTAAGGGATTAAGTTCTATATTAACATATTCTTATCTAAAAGACTTTAGAACATTTTATGATAATGAGAATAAAATGAAATAACAATACTGTTATTTTGGTGGTAAAATGAAATACGGAATTGACATAAATAGTGAAAAAATTCTAAGCTTTATTTCTGAAAAGTTAAAAGAAAGAGGACATTTCATTATAGATTTAACTGATTATAATAATGTAAATAATGGAAAGTCTTTATTAAAAAAAGTAATAATTGCTAATGTTACAAATATAGAATTTTATTTATCAATTGATTTTAAAGAGGATGCATCTTTTCCTACAATATTTTATGCTGATAATTCTACTAAAATAATTGCAAATGAAGTTATGGAGCTTTTAGAAGATAGCTTTGAAAATATAAGCTGTAAAAGTGGTAAACATCTTTATTTAATTAAGAATATAAACACTCCTGTAGTTTATATTAGTTTTTCAATAAAGGATAGGGAATTAGTAGAAAGTATATTAATTACAAATAAGTTAATTAATATACTAGAAAATATAAAAATCTAATTAAATTAAGTATTAAATATAGTTCTTAATTGAATTATATTTAATAGCTTTGTAATAAAATAGACTCCTTCATAGTAGAAATAAATGATAACAATAAATAGGAGATTTATATGGATATTATAGCAACTATAGGTCCTAAAACTATAGATAAATGGGTTATTAAGGAGCTTATAGAAAATGGAGTAGATATACTAAGGTTAAATTGTGCTCATTTCGATAAAGATGAATTTGAAGAAGTTATAAACTATGTAAAAACCATAAGAAGCGGAATACATATACTTATTGATTTATCAGGGAAAAAGATAAGAATATCAAAGAATCTAAAATATATCTATAAAGTTTATAATAATCAAGAAGTCTATTTTTGTGGAGAAGATTATTATAATACTTTAAATAATAAGGAGTTAGAGTATAGAAAATATATTCCTTTAAATATAACTACAGAGAAGATAAATATAAGTAACATAGAAAGTATATCTATTAAGGATAATACTATGAACTTCCATGTTTTAGATGTAAGAGATGGAGTAGTAAAAGCTAAGGTAATGAAAGGCGGAATAATACGGGCTGGAAAGGGATGTAATGTTTCCAATATAAATGATGAGGGAAGAACCATTAGCAAAAAAGATAAGGAGAATATTCTTTGGGCAATTAATAATGACTTAGATATTATATGTCAATCCTTTGTAGAATCTAAGAAGGACATAGATGAAATAAAAGGATTTATAGGAGAAAATACAAAGATAAAAAAATATGATATCTGGGCTAAGGTAGAAACACCAAAGGGAGTAAATAATATTATAGATATTATTACAGCTGTGGATACTGTCGTATTAGGACGAGGAGATTTAGTTGCAGAAGCAGGAATGTTAGAGTCTGTAATTCTTCAAGAAAAAGCTATAAAAATTGTTAAGGAGAAAAAGAAGAAAATTATTATTGGAACCCATATATTAAATAGTATGAAGAATGGAAATATAGCAACATTACCTGAAATTGAAAGTATTTATGAATTTGTTAATAAAGGAGTAGATGGTTTTTTATTAGCAGGAGAAAACTCAATTGGAAAAGCTCCTATACAAACTTTAAAATTTTTAAAAGAAGTTATTGAATTTTATAAGAGAGAAATAAATTTTGAATAAAGAAAAATTAATACTTTCAATTCTTTGGATAATGCTTGGAATAATATTATTATTTTTATTGTTTTATGTATATAATTTATTTATTACATTTTAGTAAAAAAAAGAAATAATTTCTTAGTTGTTTTGTAACGAAATTGCCACAAAGTAATTGTATTATATAAATATAGTTGTTAGTGCTTAACAATTAGTTATTTATCCCCTTAATGAAAATGATATCTGAATTCAGATATCATTTTTCATTTTGATTATTTATTTTATAACTTTTAAATTCTATTTCTAAAAGATCTCATATATATCTGATAATTCACTTAGAATTTTTTCATCATCCACATAATATTTATAGTTATTATCTGTGTAAATTCCTATTTCGTAAGCTTTAGGGAAAGTAATTATAAATTCACTACCTTCTTTATAATTTTCGTTAAGAGATATTTTTCCACCTTGTAGTTTGACTAAATTCTTTGTAATTGCAAGACCTATACCACTACCTTCATTTCTTCTAGAAAAGGAGTTATCTATCTTATAAAATCTATTAAAAATTAAATCACCATAGCCTTCTGGAATTCCAATGCCAGTATCTTTAACTGAAATAAAAACTTTATTATCATGAGCATTAATAGTGACAGTAATATTTCCGTTAAAATTATTAAATTTAATAGCGTTAGATAATAAATTTAAAATTATTCTTTCAAAAGCATAGGTATCTATTCTTAAATAAAGTTTTTCTACATTAGTATCAAAGGTAATATTTAAATTTTTAAATTTTGTATAAGGAATAATTGATAAAGTTAAATCTTCTATAAAAGGTACTATATCTACTAGTACTAAATCTAGCTTAGTCATACCTGAATCTATTTTAGTTATATCAATTAAATTATTTATTAATCTTAGCATACGTAAACAATTTTGCTTAACGCTTTTTTCATACTTATTAAAATACTCTTTTAGTGAAGTTTGATCCTTATCCTTTAATGAGCCCATAAGTTGAACAGAAGAATATATTATATTTACTGGTGTTTTAAGCTCATGACTAAGATTAGAAAAGAAATTGCTATTAATGGAATTAAAAACAAGCTTCTTATTATATTCTTCAAAAATCTTAATGTATAAATCAATATTATTATATTTATTGTAATTATCTAATGCCTCTATATAAATTTTATAGTATTTTAAGGCTTCTTTATAATTGGCTATTTTTTCGTAGTCATTAGATATTAACTTGTATAAATTGGTAGTTTCTTCACTATGAGGTTTATCAGAAAATAACAAAGCCTTTTTATGATGAATTAAAGCTTTCTCATAATTACATAATGAAAAATATAAATTGCCATAAGAGATTTCTAACCAATACTCAAAATCTACAAAAGTAAATTTAGAAAAATTACTCTTATATATATAGCTAGCATTATCTAAATAATAAAATAAATTAAGTAATGATTTTTTATTAAAGGAATTCGTATGTTCTAAAAGAGCATAATGTGTAATGATGAGATAATATTTAGCAAGGTAAATATCCATATAATAAGAGTCAAGACTATATAAATTATTCTCATACTCATCTAATAATGCTTTTATTTCATCAAAGCTAAAATCTATTTTATATAGGCAACTTAGTATTTTAGAATATATCCTTATTTTAAATATACTAGGTAAAAGATTATTATTGTATTTCAAAATACTTTTTAAAACCTCTATACCTTCAGCTATTTTTCCAGTATCTATATAATTGCAGCCAATATTATATTTTACTAATAAACATATATCATTTTCTTTATTTAAGTTACAGATAGATAAAGATTTATCATATAAGTCTAAAGCTATAGTAGGTAAGTCTAAATAATTTTGATATATGTATCCAATATTAATTAAAGCTTGCGAGGCATATATTCCATCGTAAGAAGTTAAAATTTTTAAAGAATTATTAATATTACTATAAAGCAATTCATCTATTTTAAATATTTCAAGTTTATTTATAGAAGTATTTATATGTAAAAATAATAATAATTCCCTTAAGTCAGTAGAGTTTAAATAATTTATAGCTAATTCATAGTATTTAATATGTTGCTCTATATTTTTTACTTTTAAATAAGAAATAGATAGTATAGTATATAAGTAATGAGTTATAAAAGGATTACATTTTATGTCTATCTCATTGCATAAAGATTCAAAAATATTATTTGCAGAAAAAAAATCATTAGATTTATATATACATAAGGCTAATATAAATTTAACGTATAATAACTCTTCAATTTCCAAATCTTCATTTACTAATCTATTTTCCATATTTGATTTAATTTCAGATAAATAAGAATCTGTTATAAAAATCTCTGGTGAGAAAAATATATGTTTAATTGTATTTTCATAAAATTCATTCTCGTTTAATATTGTGTTATAAACAGTTTGCATTTTGAAAACCTCCACAGAAGATTTGGAATATAATAATATATTACCATAAATAGAATAAATTGTATAATATTATTGGCGAAATTTAAAAGAAAAAATAATTTTTATTAATATACAATCGATAAATGAAATAAGCTTTTGATTTATCGATTAATATTAAGTAATAGGCGTAATTTAAACAATCTTTATAAAGTGAGGTTATTTGTATCTTATTTTAATATCTGTTAAAATATAGAATATAATATTGTATATATTAAATATGGAGGTTTATATGAAATTTATAAGAAAGATTATAGATTTAATTGCTAATAATTTTAAAATTAAGATTGGAATATTTATATTTCTTATACTAGCACTAATTATTGTAGTTATATCAGGAACAATCTATTCTAACAACTTAAATGATAAAAATTTAACCTTTAAAGTAACTAAGAATAAGGAAGTTCCAAAAGAAATAAACA
>NZ_JABUTB010000095.1 GCF_021443865.1 Clostridium sp. | reverse complement strand
TTCTATATTTCTCCATATTCTATATTTCTCCATATTCTATATTTCTCCATATTCTATATTTCTCCACATTCTATTTTTCTCCATTCATATATTTTATAAAATAGTAATATTTAAATATCGTTCTAAATACTATAATAAAAATATTATTCTTATATAATTTTTCACTCTGATATATATCCCTATTGTGTAATTATTTCTTTTTAATATTAATTATTAATTGAATTTAAAATATAGTATGCTAATATTATCCAAATGATGCCTATTTATTAGAAAAATTTATAATATTTAGTTTACCTACTGGAAATAAATGGACCCCAGGGGATTTGTAAATCCCCTGGGGTCCATTTATTTCCAGTACTTATATATAAATTTATTCTAATACTCTTCCTTTTCAAATATAATATAGGAAAGTACATACTGATATAAAGCATGTAATTAAAACAATTACTATCTAGAAGTTTAATTATGAAATTCATATTATTTATATGGACTTTTACCAGGTTTTTGTTCAACCTTCCATGGAAAAGTATCCTCAAAGACATAAATATAATCCCCATTACCATCATATCCAAGAACCTTAAATTCATTACCTTTAAATCCACTCATATACACAAGCCAAATTCTCTTGCCACCAGCTTCAATTATTTTTGCCTCTTTCATTTCAGGGCTATTACTTTCTTTTACATTAACTGACTTTATCTCATCATTGAATATTACTCCAAAATATATTGGCAAGGAACTTCCCTTAATAGCAGGAAAATATTGAGCTGTTAAATCTCTTTTTTCAATTCTATCAATTGAAGAAGTTCCACTATATAGCACCTTATATCCAAATAAATTTTTACTAAGAAAAACTGTGCTAAGATATTCTTTGGAATTATTTGAACTGATACCAAAGACAATACTTCCTTTATCTGTTAGCTCTTCATGAATTATTTGAATACTACTAGTTTCATCAATATTCAAAGCCTCTTCTATTTTTCCATATCTCCCCTTACTATTAACCATTATAAATATTGAAATTATTATTACAGATATTATTAATATAGTAATTAATTTATATTTATTTTTTATAATAACCCCTCCAACCCTTGTGATTTAATACAATTATATCATTATCATTATCCTAATTTATATAATTTATAGAATTATTATCCATTTAACCATATAATTATACTATGACTAATTTATTATTTAAGAGAATTAAAAATGATAAAGAATAAAACTACAGGAAGAATATATTTAATGTTCTAGTCTAATTCTTTATAGATCCTAATTGATGAATTGTAGTTTATTTACTTTCTTTATTAATTCTATAATCTATTACAGAACCAATAACAATACCAATCAACATTCCAAATCCTGCACTAGTGCTAATACTAAATCCTGAATTAAAATTTAATACTCTCCATAAAAGAATTCCTATAAAAGCACCCATAACAAATCCTAGAATTAAAAATATAGTTAGATATTTATATTCATTTCTCATGTGTACTCACTCCTTTATCTAATGAAACTCTTATTTATCCAATAGTTTAGATATAAATAGAAAGACTTTCCACCTCATATATCTTCTTATATTAAAGTATATAACCCTACTCTAATTTACCTATTTATCTCTATAGTAACATTATTTGTGAATATATTCCATTTCAATCTTGAAAAACTCACTTTCACATAGAATACTCTATAAAAATAAGGACATCACCATACTAAATGCTATGATAACTATCTACTGATTATCTAACAATATTGCATAAACTTTTCTTATTTTCACCTTAATCTCTCACCCCTTAAATATTTATAGTTTTCAATAGATTAAGATTATTCATATCTTTTCCAAATTGTGATTTAAGAATTTCAGATACTTTCAACTTTGATTTACATTCTAGACATATTTTCATAGTATGCCCCCCTATGAATTTTACTAAATATCTCTTTATATCTATAAATTAATTCGTAATAGTTTAAATAATAGATTAGATAATATAGTTATAAAGAATTTCTCTAATACTAGATATAAGCTTATCTGCAGACCCAAGGTCTATAGAAGCTAAACCTGATGCAGTTCCTGATGTAATTAGTTTAACCTTAGTAATATTAGTAGTATCATCACATATAAGAATGATAGCACCATTACTATTAGTTCTAAAGAAATACTTTTCATAGGTAGTTATATAGATAGATTTATCATTATCTAGTTCATAAAATTCTGTATCCAAGACATTACCATCAAACTTCTCACTAACAAGTTTAACTACCTGACTTGGTAAAATGCTAACATAAAAATTATCAATTGCCATTATAACGCCTCACAATCTTATAAGTATTGCTTTACTTATAACTTATTTATTTTGTAATATAATACAATTACATACTTTACATAACTCAATTATTCCTGATAGCTCAATATTAATTAATATCTTCTTTTTTAATATCCTTATATTTTATTTCAAGTATTGTTTCTACAAAATATCCTACAAATCCAAATAAAGAAACTAGTAAATATGCAATTCTTTTATCTGTAGATCTTGACATTCCTGTCAAATTATCAAATCCAGCATTATTAACAATAGATGTTGTTGTGTTAAAAATAAGTATAATTCCTACTATAAACAACACTAAAAATACAAATCTACGAACCCTTGACCAAAATTTGAAATCCAGTTCTTTCATATATATACCCCCCTTATTATAATGAACAATATAATAATATTCTAAATTGATTATTATATTTTCATAATATAGATTTGTTGTAGTATTAATACTACAAGGATTTGTAAAATAAAAAAAATCATAGGAAATGTTTGCCCCATTCCCTTAATATAATTTACAACTCCCCTCCAAATATCACCAAATTAGCATTATTAATAAAACATTAAATAATACAATTACATACTTCATAGATAATATATTTTTTATTATACATTTTTCTGGAATATAATTCCATAAATAATGAAGATATTATATTCTTCTTGAGAAAAATCATCAAAGCTAAAATAAAAAGAGGTTGCCTAAGCAACCTCTAATAAAGTTCATTTCTTAATTCAATTTTCCCCTGGGGACCAATTATTTACCAATTTATTTCTTAATAGTTTCGTATAGTTCTACTATTTCTTTTGCTAAATCTGTAAAGGCTATTGATGTCATTAAATGGTCTTGTCCATGAACCATTAATAATGAAAGTTCTGTTCTTTCCCCTTGAGCTTCTTTAGTTAACATTTCTGTTTGAGAATGATGAGCCTTAGTTAGTGAAGCTCCTGCCTCTGCAATTTTAGCTTTAGCTAATTCAAAATCTCCAGTTTTAGCTGCTTGGATAGCCTCCATTGCATTACTTTTTGCATCTCCTCCAAACATAATTAATTGCATAATTACATCTAAGTTCATTTGTTCTTCCATAATAAACACTCCTTTCTTAAGTTAACAACTATACAACTAATTACCCATTAATTTTATAGCTTGATCTAATACCTTTACCCCATTCATTGTTCCATAGTCAACCATATTGATAATATCTAGTGGAATCCCTAGTGGTGTAGTTTTCCCTTCGAATTGTCCCTTCATAAAACGTACTTGTGGTCCTAAAAGTAATACATCAATTTTTTTATTGATTAATTGATCCTCTGCTTCACTAGCTGAAACTGCAAATATATCTGCTTCAAGTCCTCTATCTTCAGCTGCTTTTTGCATTTTTGTTACTAGTAAACTAGTACTCATTCCAGCTGAACATACTAACATAATTGTCTTTTTCATATTGATAATTCCTCCTTAAAACTTATTAATAAGTCTTTATTCTTCCCCAGGGGAACAAATTTTTCCAGTATCCATAACCCTTCCCCAGAGGAACAAATTTTTCCAATTTATCTATTGATTGATCTTGCTATCATTGAAACAGTATGACGTACACCACGAATGGCTTTACTCATAGCAAAGATATTTTCAAAAGGTGCAACTCCACCATAACCTGCATCACCTATATGCTGAATATCTGCTCCACAAATTTTATTACGTATTGCAATTTGCTTAATTGTATCTTCATCAGAACTTTCTTGGCTAGTTCCAATGGCTGTTAATACAAGTGCTCCCTTGCTATGGGCAGTTTTAACAGCTTCCTTTAAATCCATATCATCAAAGCCTGGTACTGTTCCTACTGCTGGAACTAAAATGATATCAGCTCCTGCTTCAATAAAAGCTTCTATTGCTTTTATATCTGCAACTGGCTCATCAACTCCAGCTCCATGCATTTTTCCAGCAATAATTAATCCTGAAAAGTTTTCTTTTGCTAAGCTAATTGCCTTTTCAATTTGTGAATTACTTACTCCAGTACCTGGATTACCTGTGAAGCAAACAAAGTCCATACCTAGTCTTTCAATTTCTTTAATTGTTTCAACATTAGCTTGTCTACCTTTGCTTATTGCTAAGCGATCCTCTGCCATATTTGCTTCTAAATCTACAGGTTCTAAATTTACTCCTATTGGACGTCCTACTAATGAATGTAACTTATCTACAAAGTTTCCTTCTTTAGCATCTATTCCAAATATCTCTGGATTTAAAACATCTACACCATTAAGTAAAATTAAATCTGCCCCAAAAGCTCTAGCAATTTCAGAGTTTGTAATATCACCGATAAAGGATTCCCTAGGTGCCACATTCTCTGAAAGAATGGTTCTCCCTTCACTTGCTTTAATACTTTGTTTCAACTCTGCTGCGGTCATTTGCAATATATCCGAAGCGTTTGCACTAATTAATCTTTTACCCATAACTACTCCTCCAAATTTTTATCTTATTATTTTTCTGTTTCTCATACATTTATCTATAACTTTATCTATTTATAACTTTATCTATTTATAACTTTATCTATTTATCTATTTATAACTTTATCTATTTATCTATTTGTATCTTTATATCTATCTTTTATAAACTCCCTTATGAGTTTTTTATTTCATTTTATATTTTTCATTCTTCATTATTAATTCTAAATTCTGCTCTAGCAAATTTCTGCTATACTAATTCTTCAACTTCTTGTGATTCTAAAGCTAAATTTTGTTTTTCTACTGCTTTATAGAATAACCAATATATTAAAATATCAACTATTATACATACTATTTGAAGAACTGCTCCACTTATATGTCCTCCTGTTGTAAGGAATCCACTAAGGATTGGTGGCATTGTCCATGAAACTGCAATTCCAGTTGTCTTAGCAACTAAACCTGTTGCCATTGCTACATAAGATATTATTGCATTAGCCATTGGTGCTAAAATAAATGGAATTAATAATGAAACATTCATTACTATTGGTAAACCAAACATTGCAGGTTCATTAATATTAAATATACCTGGTGTTAAAGTTAAAGGAGCCATAGTTTTACTAATCTTACTTGAATTTTTACGTCTAGCAATAATAGCAATTACTATTACTAAGCCAAGTGTAGCTCCACCGCCACCCATAAATACATAGTTATCTATAAATTGCATTGTTATTATATTTGGTAATTCAGCCATTTTATCAGCTTGGAATAATAGACGATTAGCATCTGAGTTCATTAACCAAATTGGATTAAGAATGCTATTTACAACATTTCCACCATGGATACCAACAAACCAGAACATACTATTTAATAGGATTGCAATAAGTGTTCCGAAAATATTATTTCCTAATAATCCTAAAGGTCCACCTAATATTTTCCCTAATACATCGTGAATATTACCAATACTCATCTTATCAAGAACTCCAAAAACAATTAGCCATAAAGTGATAATTGCAGCTCCAGGAATTAAAGCACTAAAGCTTCTTGCAACTGCTGGTGGTACAGCATCTGGTAACTTAATTTGAATATTATGTTTAATAAACCATTGGAATATTAAAGCAGAAATTATACCAAGAACCATAGCTACGAATAAGCCTTTACTTCCCATGTAACCTACTGGAATTCCAGCACCATTTTCACCAGTTACAAAAGGTGTTACTACTATGAAAGAAGATAATGCTATTATACCCGCTGAAACACCATCAACTTTATGTTGACGTGCATAGCTATATGCAACACCAAAACTTGCAACTAACCCCATTAATCCAAAGCTACTATCAACACCCTTCCATAAATAAGAGTCAACTCCTATGGTAGTTAACCAAGTAGTCCATGCATCAATTGGAAAGCTTGCTATTACAAGGAATAAAGAACCTATAATTATTAATGGCATACTTAATGTGATTCCATCACGTATTGCTATTAATACTTTATTTGCACCTAATTTAGCTGCAATTGGAAGCATTTTTTCTTCAAGAACTTCATTTAGATTTTTCATATTAACCTCTCCTCATTTAATAATTTAAAATAATCTCTATACCCTTTAACCATAAAATATTATGTGATTATTTACTTCAAAACTTAAACTATATATTTAATTACAAATCAGTAAAAATAGGCTTGTCACTAAATTCAAGTTCATTTATTAGGATATTTTCAGTTTCAAATACAATAATCTCATTCTTTTCTTTAAGAAAACCAGATGGAAGATATAAATATTGTATAGGTCCTACAGACCAATACCTTCCAATATTAAAACCATTAACAAATATACAACCCTTGCCATATTTAGAACAGTCTATAAAAGTATCATGAATACTATCTAATTCAACAGTAAAATGATAAAACATTGGAGTTTCTACCTTAATTAAAGTATCTTCTTTATCTAAAGTATTTTCTTCAAATTTAATCTTAGCTACCATTTCCTCATTAAGTGATAATGGATACTCAGTCCATCCACTATGGAAATGATTATTTATCATTACTCCACCCTTTATACCTTTTCTTTGCGTAGGTGAATTTAGTTTATGTCCATAATTTACTCTTCCTAAATTTTCTACTAATATATCAACATTTATAATTTGATTTTCACTGTTAAACTCAACTTCTGTACCTATTTCTTCTTTATATTGAGTTGTTACAAACTTTTCATCTATATAAATACTACATCTATCAGCAGCATCAATAACTTTTAATTTTTCAGCATGATTATAATTTTTGATTTTAGATCTATACAACATATATCCGTAATTGCAATTTAAATTTTCCATAGCTTGTGGATATACAGTAGTGTTTTCCTCTGATATTTCAGAAACAATTTTCATTAAACTTACTGCTCCATCAGCTTTGTACTTACCAAGATTCTTTTGAGCTCTTATTCTTGGTTCAAATTGCTCTATACTTGGATAAAGTGCTTTTACAACCTTTTTCAATTCATAATATTTATCTCTTGGATTACCCCATTCTGTTAATACAGCATCATAATCATAAGAGGTAACCTGTGGTAAATCATTATTTCCTCTTGCTGAACATCCATTCATAAACCCAAAGTTTGTTCCGCCTCTAAACATATAAAGATTTATACTTCCAATCTCTAGCATTTCCTTTACATCTTCAGCTAAATCAATTGCATCTCTACGAATAATTTCTTGACCCCATCTATTAAACCAGCCATCCCAATATTCCATACACATAATAGGCCAATTCTTACCATGCTCTTTAAAATAATCCTTAAGAATATCAGTGTTTTCCTTTGACTTTGAACCAAAATTCCCAGCTACAAAAATATCATCTTCTATTAAAGCTCCTGAATCTAAGGCTTCAAGCCATGTTCCATCTGAGGTGAAAAGGGGAACATCTACCCCATTTTCTCTCATTATTGATGCTATAATTTTTAAATATTCCTTCTCATTTCCATAAGAGCCATATTCATTTTCAACTTGCATCATTAAAACTGGTCCACCATGAGTTACTTGATATTTAACTAACCTAGGTATTAATTCATTGTAGTAATTTCTTACTTTATCTATAAAATTAGCATCTGTACTTCTAAGCTTTATTCCTTTGTCCTTTAAAAGCCATGCTGGAAGTCCACCAAACTCCCATTCAGCACATATATAAGGAGTTGGTCTTAAAATAACATATA
>NZ_JABUTB010000094.1 GCF_021443865.1 Clostridium sp. | reverse complement strand
TTTAATCTACATTTTTGATTATTTATTAAATATTCTGTTTCTCCAGACCTAAATATTCTTCTAGTTACAGTTACTTCTGAGTAATCAGTGTCTAAAGAATTATCAGAATTATCTAGTGTTAGTGAAACTTGTGCTAATCCTACTGGTTTTCTAAATTGTGTTCCTGCGAAAATTACATCTTCCATTTTTCCGCCTCTTAAAGTCTTAACACTTTGCTCACCAAGAACCCATCTTACGGAATCAGAAATATTGCTCTTCCCACTACCGTTTGGACCAACTACTGCTGTAACACCTTTTTTAAAGTTTAAATTGGTTTTATCTGCAAAAGATTTAAAACCTCTTATTTCTAGGGATTTTAAAAACATAGATACACTCCTTAACTAATCAATGATACTAGTAAACTAACTGAAAGCATAATAGCTAGAACTATAGTTATTACTTGCATGAGCTTTTGTCTTGTTTTCTTTTTCATAATCAACACTCCTGTCCTATTTTAGTTTATAGTAAAGATAATAAAATATCAATATAAGGTAGGCAAAATATTGCCTACCTTATACTTATCTCGCTAGTTCTCTTTATAACTATAATATTAAGATTACCTCTTTTTAATTTATCTTTAGTATTAACTAATATTTTACCATTATGATTATTTTTTAAATTATTGAAGTAAACTTTTTTATTCGCATATAGTTTACTAAGATCTTTAGAATTTATTTCAATAATTATATCTTCATCTTCATTAATTTCCTCTTTAATTTTATCACATATTAAGCTTCCTTCTACTAATTCTCTAAAGGCTGGATGAAATGGTCCATCTACCAAATCTCCTCCCCAAGTTATATTTTCTGTAGGTTGTAAGCCTATTCTAATTATATTAATTTTTGCCTGTGTATAAAGCTTATATAATTCTTTAGAAATATCTACTGCTTCCTCTAATGAATAAGGAGTATATTCCCCTCTTTTATACATTAATTCCATAGGAGTATCCTTTATTACTAAAGCAGGATAAATTCTACATATATCTGGCTCCATAGCTATAGATTTTATAGCAGTCTCAATATCTTTTTCAAATGTATCACCTGGAAGACCTGGCATAATTTGATGTCCTAAAGTAAATTTATATTCTTTTATTAACTTAGAAGCCTTTTCAACATCCTTTGCTGTATGACCTCTCCCAGATAATTTTAAAATTTCATCATCTAAAGATTGCACTCCAAGTTCTATGATATCTACATTATATTCTTTCAAATAACTTAATATATAACCATTTATGGCATCAGGTCTAGTGGACATTCTAATTTTATCTATTAGACCTTTGTCCTTATATGCTTTTGCAACCTTTAGTAATTCCTTTTGTTTATTTACATTAATAGCAGTAAAGGTTCCACCAAAAAATGATACTTCTACAGTTGAATTATTATGATCAATAGTTTTTAAATAATCTTCTATAGTATTTTTAACATCCTGTCCTGTAACTTCATTTTCTACTTCCTTTGCTATTTTATCTTGATTACAAAAGACACATTGATGTGGACACCCTATATGAGATATAAATATAGGAATAATATAATGTCTCTTATTCATTTTATCCCTCCAAAGACTTTAATGCTTCCTTAGCTGCATTTTGTTCCGATTCTTTTTTACTATATCCTTCTCCTGTTCCTAGTTCTTTATCTTCAACTATAACAGAAGTATAGAATTTTCTTCTATGAGGAGGTCCCTCATATTTTAAAAGTTCATATACTATACTAACTTCTCCTGATTTTTGCATCTCTTCTTGAAGTTTAGTTTTATAATCTAAAATAATATCATTATTTATAGCTTTTTCAATTATTTCTCTAAAATGACCTAATATATAATCTTTAACAAATTCTAATCCTTTATCTAAATAAATTGCAGCAAGTAAAGCTTCAACTGAGTCAGCTATTATAGAAACTCTTTCTCTTCCTCCAGTTAACTCTTCGCCTTTACTCATTCTAATAAAATAACCTAAATTTAATTTCTTTCCTATTTCATAAAGTGAGTTTTCACAAACAATTAAACTTCTTATTTTAGTTAACTCACCTTCACTTTTATTTTTATAATTTAAAAACAAATATTCAGTAATACATAATTGAAGTATTGAATCTCCTAAGAATTCAAATCTTTCATTATATTCCTCATCTTTATGTTGATTTGCGTATGAACTATGAGTTAATGCAGTTTTTAGAACTCTTGGTTCATTAAAATTAACTCCTATATATTCTTCAACTTCACTAATATTAAACTTTGCCATCTTTACAACTCCTCAAAGTTTATTCTTCAATTTGCTTATTATATAAACTTTATAAAACAAATTCAAGAATAAACTAATTTAATTATAATTTTAAATATAAAATCCCGCACTTTTGCGGGATTAAATTACTCTTCTACGTGATTTTTTAAATACTTAACAACATCTCCAACAGTTTTGAAGCCTTCTGCTTCTTCATCTGGAATTTCAGTATCTAATTCATCTTCTAAAGCCATCATAAGTTCAACTAAATCTAATGAATCTGCATTTAAATCATCAAGGAAAGAAGAGTCCATTGTAATTTCATCTTCATTAATACTTAACTTTTCTGCTATAATTTCTCTAACTTTTTCGAACATCTAAATCACCTCCTACATACATCATTTAGATAATATTATATATTATTTATCTAGTCAATATACATATTGGTATTTATTATATATTATTTTGTATCTCTTCTTTAATTTTTTCAAGAACACCGTTATCATAAAAAGTTTTTGTTTGCCTTATAGCATTTTTAAATGCCTTTCCATCTGAACTTCCATGAGCTTTAATACAAATACCATCTACACCTAAAAACGGAGCTCCACCTACTTCTTTATAATCAAATTTAACCTTTAATGTTTTAAAAACAGGTTTCAATAATACAGCTCCTATTTTACTTATTAGTCCACTCGCTAAAATTTCTTCTTTTATCATTCCAAGTAATGTAGAGGCAACCCCTTCGTACATTTTTAATAGCGTATTCCCAACAAAGCCATCACAAACTAAAACCTTTGTATTTCCTTTTGATGTCTCTCTTGGTTCTACATTACCAACAAAATTCAAATCCTTTTCTTCTTTTAGAAGTTTATGAGCAGCCTTTGTTAATTCGTTTCCCTTTTCCTCTTCTGCTCCAATATTAACAAGACCAATTGAAGGATTCTCATCTCCTAAAACTCCTTGATAATATATTTTTCCCATCTTTGCAAATTGAACTAAATAATTTGGTTTACAGTCAACGTTTGCACCAGCATCAACAATCATAAAACTTCCGTTTTTCCCTGGCATTATAGGAGCAAGGGCTGGTCTTTCAATACCTTTAATTCTACCTACTACTAGTGTACAACCTGCTAAAAATGCACCTGTGCTACCACCTGATATTACAGCATCACACTCTTTATCCTTAACAAGTTTTAAAGCTTTATATAAACTTGAATCTTTTTTCTTCTTTAAAGCCATTACAGGATGTTCATTAGGTGAAATTATTTCTCTAGCATCTACTACTTTAACTAAAGATTTATCATAAGTATAATTCTTTAATTCATCTTCTATTTGTTCTTTTGGTCCTGTTATGTAGTACTCTATTCCTTGGTATTCATTAATAGATTTAATAACTCCTTCAACTACAGCCTTAGGTGCATTATCTCCACCCATTCCATCTATAGCTATTTTCATAAATCTTCACCCCTTTTCCTTATATATAAAGAAAAGAAAGTCATTAGACTTTCTTTATTCTTCTACAGAAGCAACTACTTCTTTACCTTTATAGAATCCACAGTTCTTGCAAACTCTGTGAGCTAACTTCATTTCATGACATTGTGGACATTCAACTATTCCAGGTAAGCTCGCCTTAAAAGTTTGAGCTCTTCTTGAATTTCTCTTTGCTCTATACGTTTTTCTCGCAGGATTTCCCATTACTACACCTCCTTATTTCCAAATAGCTCTTGTAACTTCGCCAGTCTTAAGTCTACATCATTTGTTTCACAATGACAAGAACCTTCATTAAGATTTTTACCACATTGGTGACAAAGTCCCTTACAGCTATCTGTGCAAAGTCTCTTAATAGGTAAGGTTGAAATAATAATATTTTCAACTGTTTTAGCAATATCAAAAGTATCGCTATCTACAAAAATAATTTCTTCATCATCTTGAAGTTCCTTATTATTTGTAAACCTTTCTTCTATATCAATATCTATTGGATAGATAAAGGCCTCTAGGCACCTTGAACAATGCAGTTTCAATTTCGTTTTTATCGAAGCTCTTAGAGTTAAAACATCTCCAACAGAGTTAACATCTCCAACTACATTTAAATCTTCTACAGCTTCTATTTTTTCTCCATCAAAATAAAGTGGAGCTAATTCATATGTTATATTAACTTCTTTTTTTCTATTTTTTGATGAAATAAGATCTGAAAATTGTATAATCATATGTACTTGCTCTAGACCCTGTCCTCATATCCTTCTGGATACATTATGTACGTTATGTACATAGCTTGAGCCAAGCTTTATTTCACTCCTTAGATAAATATTTGCCGAATAAACACAATTTATTATATAAAGTGCATGATTAAAAGTCAAGTGATTTTACATAAATAACTCAACTAATAATTATGCACTTAGTAAATTAATTATTTAATTAATTCAACTGTATCTCTTGCTATAACTAATTCTTCGTTAGTTGGAATTACAAATGCTTTAACTTTGCATCCTTCTTTAGAAATTTCTCTAACTTTCCCTCTAACGTTATTCTTTTCTTTATCTACTTCAACGCCAAGGAATTCTAGTCCTGTAAGTATAGATTCTCTTGTTTCTGGTCCATTTTCACCTACACCAGCTGTGAATACTATTGCATCTACACCACCCATAACAGCAGCATATGATCCAATTGTAGCTCTAACCTTATATTCAAATATAGCAAGAGCTAATTTTGCTCTATGAACATTTTCTTTAAATGCAGCATCTTCTATATCTCTAAAGTCTGAACTAATTCCTGATATCCCAAGAACACCTGACTTTTTGTTTAATAAGTCATTTACTTCATCAACAGATAAACCTTCTTCTTTCATTAAGAAAGTAACTATTGCAGGATCTATATTACCAGATCTTGTTCCCATAGCTACACCTTCAAGTGGTGTGAATCCCATTGATGTATCAATAGAAACTCCATTTTTAATTGCAGCTAAGCTTGCACCATTACCTAAGTGACAAGTTATTATTTTTAAATCCTTTATGTCTTTACCCATAACTTCTGCAACTTTTTGAGAAACATATTTATGAGAAGTACCATGGAATCCATACTTTCTTATTCCATGTTTTTTGTATAAATCATATGGAAGTGCATAAAGATATGCTTCTTCTGGCATTGTTCCATGGAAGGCAGTATCGAAAACAGCTACCATTGGAGTGTTAGGCATTAGCTCTTCACAAGCTTCTATCCCTATCATATTTGCTGGATTATGTAAAGGTGCTAATTTAAAGCAATCTTTAATATAATCTTTTACTTCATTATTTATAAGAACTGAAGATTTGTATTTTTCACCGCCATGAACAACTCTATGTCCAACAGCTGTGATTTCATCCATTGATGATATAACTCCATTGTCTTTATCTACTAATGCGTCTAAAACTAATTTTATACCAACTTTATGATCTGACATTGGTTGCTTAACTATATATTTTTCTCTACCTTCTACTTTTTGAGTTAATACTGAACCCTCAATTCCTATTCTTTCTACAAGTCCTTGTGCTAAAGACTCCTCCGTTGTCATATCAATTAATTGATACTTAAGCGATGAACTACCGCAATTGATAACTAAAACTTTCATTTGTATTATACTCCTTCCTAATGGATATTATTTTTGAGCTTGTGCTTGAACTGCTGTTAACGCAACAACATTAACTATATCTTCTGAGCTACATCCTCTTGATAAATCATTTATTGGTTTTGCAAAACCTTGACACATAGGTCCAATTGCTTCTGCATTTGCAAATCTTTGAACTAATTTATATCCTATATTTCCGCTTTGTAAATCTGGGAAAATTAATACATTTGCTTTTCCAGCTACATTGCTATTTGGTGCCTTTTGAGCTGCTACTTTATCTACTATAGCTGCATCTAATTGTAATTCTCCATCTATTTGTAAATCTGGTCTTAATTCTTTAGCAAGTTCTGTTGCTCTTCTAACTTTATCTACCATTTCGTGATCTGCACTTCCCATAGTTGAGAAAGATAGCATAGCTACTCTTGGCTCCATTTTACAAAGATTTTTTGCAGTATCAGCTGTAGCTATAGCTATAGCTGCTAATTGTTCATATGTTGGGTTAGGATTAACTGCACAGTCTGAGAATAATAACATACCCTCTTCACCATATTTTGATCCTGGAACCATCATTATGAAGAAACTTGATACTACTGAAACCCCTGGAGCAGTCTTTATAACTTGAAGACCTGGTCTTAGTAAATCTCCTGTAGTATGTACTGCACCTGAAACCATTCCATCTGCATCATTTAGTTTAACCATCATTGTCCCAAAATATAATGGATCTCTAACAATTTTTTCTGCTTTTTCTAAAGTCATACCTTTGTTTTTTCTTAATTCATAAAACTCGTTTACATATGCCTCTAGTCTATCTGATTTATTTGGGTCTATTATTTCTACACCGTCTAAATTAACAGTTAATTCTTTTGCTTTATCTTCAATTTTTTCTTTATCGCCTACTAAAATTACATAAGCTAAACCTAACTCTTGTATTTTTTGAGCTGCAACTATAGTTCTTTCCTCATCACCTTCTGGAAGAACTATTTTTCTTTTATCAGCTTTTGCTGATTCCCATAATTTTTTCATCAGTTCCATAATAACTTCTCCTTTCAAAAAAAGTACGAACTTCTTTCCATAATCTAATATACTCCTAAATAACTATATTTTTCAACCTTAAATAATCAAAAGTTTTAATTCTTTTTATTCAAAATTTTCTCAATATTCCAAAATCACCCTTAACTTCATTAAATTTTTAACAATGTAATATAAATGCTATATTAATAAAACTTATATGATATAATAATTTTATCTTTCCCATTAAGGAGTGTATTTATGAATATAACAGGAATAATTACTGAATATAACCCTTTTCACAACGGGCACCTATATCATCTTAATACAGCAAAGAAAGCAACAAACTGTGATGCTGTAGTTTGTATTATGAGTGGAAACTTCGTACAAAGAGGCGAACCAGCAATAATAGATAAGTGGAAAAGAGCTGAAATGGCTTTATTAAACGGAGTTGATTTAATTATTGAACTTCCTGCTTTCTATGCAGTTTCTTCAGCTGAATTCTTTGCTAAAGGTGCTGTAAATATTCTAGATCGTCTTGGAGTTGTTGATAATATTTTTTTTGGAAGCGAATGTGGCGATATAGATTTATTATATAAGATAGCTAGAATATTGACCAATGAGCCTAAAGAACTTAAACTAAAAATTAAAGAAAACTTAAAATCGGGCATTACATATGCTAAGGCTAGAGAAAAAGCTTTAATTAATATTTTAAATGAAGATTCTCTAAATGAAGTTCTTCTTAACTCCAATAATATCCTTGGAATTGAATATATTAAAGCTATACTTAAAAGTAATAGCAATATAACTCCTTTAACAATGAAAAGAGAAGGATCTAAATATAATGACAAGGAACTTAATACTATATTTTCTTCTGCTACAAGTATTAGAGAAAATATAAAAAATGGATTTAACCTTAATTCATTAGAAAATTATATACCATCGCCTTCTTTAGATATGCTTAAATCCTTGGCAAATAATAATTATCCTTTTGTTTTTGAAGAAAATATGTATAAATATATTAAATATAGATTGCTAACAAATTGCATAAATTTTAACAATCTTTTTGAAGTAAAAGAAGGAATTGATAATAAATTTATTAAAGAAATT
>NZ_JABUTB010000093.1 GCF_021443865.1 Clostridium sp. | reverse complement strand
TATTTTTTTCTATTTAAGAAATACTAATAATGTTTCTTATTACCTTTTTTAGTATTTCAAAAAAATTTAAAAATATGCATAAAACTTATAAAAAGTACAAGCTTTTAAGCTAATTCATCTTTTAATTGATCTTCAAAGATTATTGATAGCTCCGCTAGCGTAGCTCCCCAATTATGTATAGGTTGAGTCCATTTTTTCTAATATCTCCATTGTTGCTAGATACACACACTTATTTAAGGATTCATCTGTTGGAAAGATGACTCTAACCTTAGTAAATTTACAGATTTGACGATTAAATCCTTCTAAAACATTTGTAGTATAAATCATTTTTCTTATAGGTGGAGAAAATTCAAAAAATGTTGAAAGATTATTCCAATTGTTATACCAGGAGTCAATTACTATTCCATATTTATGCCCCCAGTTCTCTTTTAGGTTATCTAGCTGCGCTAACGCAAGTTCTTCTGTTGTAGCTTTATAAACTTCCTTTAAATCTTTCATAAATTCCCTTTTATCTTTTGAAGCTATGTATTTCATTGAATTTCTTATTTGATGAACAATGCATGTTTGAATATTTACTGATGGGAATACTGTTTTTATAGCTTGTGGGAGTCCTTTTAATCCATCCATGCAAGCAATTAAAATTTCTTTTACACCTCTATTTTTTAAATCATTACAAATTCCTAACCAGAATTTAGCGCCTTCAGCTTCATCAACCCATATACCTAATATATCTTTATATCCATCCATAGTGTATCCTAAGCATATATAAACAGCTTTGTTAACTATCTTTCCATTACTTCTAACCTTAAAATACATAGCATCCAAATAAACTATTGGATATATTTTATCTAATGATCTATTTTGCCATTCGGCTGCGGTAGCGAGTACTTTATCAGTTATTTTAGATACCATTGAAGGTGATATCGTTATTCCATATAAATCTTCAATTTCAGCTTGAATATCAGATGTTGACATACCTTTGGCATATAAAGATATAATCTTTTTATCTAATTCAGTACACACAGTTTCATATTTTTTTATAATTTGTGGCTCAAATTCAGCATTTCTATCACGGGGTACGTCTAAATCGACGTCACCGAAGGAGCTTCTTAAATTCTTTGTACTATAACCATTTCTATAGTTCTTTTTTAATTCATCTGAATCTTCCCTTCTTTCATATTTATCTCGACCCAAATGGCCTTCCATCTCTCCTTCTAATATATTTTCAAGAACATCTTTTACGAGTTTTTGTATAAGTCCATTTTTTCCCATAACATCATCAATGGTTTTGCATTTTTTAACTTCCTCATTGTAATTAAAGTTAGTATCAATTTTCTTTGGCATAATTTTTCCTCCTAAGTTTTTATAGTATATTATTCCAAAACTACCAACTGTTCATACAAAAAAACAGTAGTTAATTTTGTTTTTACACAAAACTAACTACTGTCCCAACAGCTCCATTCTTATTTATTTAATTATTAAAATAATCCTTTAAATAAATCTCCTAATGATACACCTTCATCATTATCGTTATATTGTAAATATTCCTTAGATTTTTCTTCAGCATCTTTTATAGTTAAAGAAATTCTCTTATTTTCCTTATTAACATCCAATACTTTAACCTTTACTTTTTGCCCTAATTTTAAAACATCTGAAGGTTTTGCTATATGTTCTTCTGTTATTTCATTTATATGAACTAAGCCTTCAACTCCAGGGAATAATTCTACAAAGGCACCAAAGTTTAATAAATTTACTACCTTTCCTTCTAGAATATCTCCTAATTTTAAGCTTTCTCCATTTTTAGCCCATGGATCTTCATTTATATCTTTTAAAATTAAAGAAACTCTTTGATTTTTAGCATCTACTTCTCCAATAAATACTTCTACCTTGTCTCCTTCTTTAACAACATCTTCTACTCTATTAACTCTTCCCCAAGATAAATCATTTAAGTGAATTAATCCAGTTAATCCTCCAATATCAACTATTGCACCAGCTTTTATTAGCTTTTTAACAATACCTGTTCTTTTTTCTCCTGACTTAATTGACTTCCATAATTCTTTCTTTTTATCTTCATATATTTCATCTTCTATTACTCTTCTTGAAGCAACTACTTTTCTTGATTTAAAGTCTAATTCAATTATTTTTACTTCTAATTCTTTTCCTATTAAATCAGATAAATTTATTCTATCTCTTGATGTTAAAGATGCTGGAATAAATACTCTTATATTTCCATAATAAGCTACTACTCCACCTTTAACTTCTTCTTTAACATACACTTTTATTATTTCTTCATTATCAAAAGCCTTTTTAATATCTTCTCTTTCAGTTATTTCTAAAGCCTTTATTCTTGATAATTGAACATACCCTTCTCCGTCATTTGGTGATAAGACATAAACTTTAATTTTATCTCCTGCCTTCACAACTTCTCTAGGATCTTTATCCATATTAGTTAATTCATTTTTTTCTATAACTCCATCAAAGGCATAATTAATATTAACCATAACTTCTTTATCATTAACATCTATTACTTCACCATCTAATATATCACCGGTTCTTATTCTCTTAACGTCAAACTCTTTTAATAAGTCACCCATAGTTCCTTCTAAGTTTTGATTATCCATGTATTTCACTCCTTAAATTATGTTATATACTATTATAATTTTAATTTAATATGATATTGATTACAACCCTTTATGGCTATTAACTTTTTTTATCTACATTAATCCTATATTATTAGTACGTAATTCTTATATTCTATAATTAATTATTATAAGAATATAATTTAAAAACCTGTATTGCCTAAAGAGTATTTTTATATTAAAGCTTGCTATAAGTCTATGCTCAATGTTAGTTTTTATAAAAGCTTTACTTTATATTTAGGTAATATTAATACTGTAAATTTTTCATAACTCAGCTTGTCTGAGTTATAACAATAATTATGCATTAAAAAAGGTTGCTTTTCAGCAACCTTTTACTTCTCTTTTATAAATACTAGATCTTTTTCTGTGGACATTTCTTCATTAAATAAATATCCATCTATATCTAACTTTTTTAATTCCTCTATATCTTCAATTTCATTTTGTATAATATATCTAGTCATAATTCCTCTAGCTTTTTTAGCATTAAAGGATATTATCTTATATTCATCTCCTCTTCGCTCTTTGAATATAGGAGTTATAACATTTACCTTTTTACTTTTCTTTACTCCTTCTATAGCAGTAAAGTATTCATTTGAAGCTAAATTAATTATAGTCTTATTTTTATGAGATTGTAATTCTTCAATTATACTTTCTTCTAATCTACTTCCCCAAAACTCGTATAAGTCCTTTAATCCATTTACCTTTAGCTTAGTACCCATCTCAAGTCTATACTCATTAATGCCATCGAAAGGTCTAAGTACTCCATATAGACCTGATAATATTCTTAAATGTTCATTAGCATAAAAAAGTTCTGAATCCGATAAACTACCTACATCCATCCCTCTATAGACATCACCTTTAAAAGCTAGAATAGCTTGTTTTGCTGTATCTATGCTTGGTGTCCATTTTTGGAATCTATCTCTGTTTAAATCAGCTAACTTTGTACTTATTTTCATAAGTTTTTCTAAAGAATAACTATCATAATTTACAATTTCATCTATTATTTCCTGCGACTTATCTAAAAACCTGGGCTCACTCATTGGTAAGTTACTATTTTGTGTTTCAAAATCTAAAGTTTTTGCAGGAGAAATAACAATTATCATAATGTTCCTCCTTTTACTTTTGCTTATTGGTTAAACTATCTTTCTTTTAATCATTTCATTATAACAATAATTTATTATATCACTTCTCTTTATTATTCCTATAAAAATACCTTCGTCATCAACTACAGGCACAAAATTTTGATTTGTAGCTAAAGAAATTAAACTTTCTACATTAGCATTTATTGAAACGCTCTTATGTTTTCTTTTTCTAGGTATATCTACTATTTTAACATTTTCTGTATTTCTAAAATTTAAATCTGGAGTATTTTTAAGTTTCCAAAGCAAATCTCCTTCTGTTAGTGTTCCAACATATTTGCCTTCCTTATTTATTAATGGTATAGCTGTATATCCATGATGCTCCATTCTTTCTATAACTTGTCTCATAGTTGCATCTAAATATTCGTATATCACTTCATTCTTAGGTGTTAAAAAAAATGCAATATTCATAATTTATCTTCTCCAATACTTAAAATTAAACCAAGTCATATAAAAATCTTATCATACTTTTATGGTAATTATTTTACACTATATAAAATCTTAATAGTTAATTAATTAATTTATTTTTTACCCTTTTAAACTTATAGCTATAATTAATATACTCAATCTCATCAATTATAGTGGCAATCTCATTATAAACTTCTTCTCCACTAAAGGTTTGCTTAACTATAACTTCATCAATAATTTTATTATTACACTTTTTACATTTTCCAATGGCTATAAATCTCCATTTCATTGGAATAAAATCATATTCAAAGTCTATATCTAAATTGCACTTAGGACATTTACACTTTAGCTTGTTTATATCTAATTTATATTCAGCTAAATTTTTAATATCCATTGCTGGCATGTTATATATATCTTTAATAATATAATTTTTAAGAACTCTTGAGTTGTATATTCTTTTAAATACTTCAGCAGTATAAACTGCATCATTTAAAGCATCATGTAGCTTACTACTATCAACTTTGATCTTAAATTCATCTAATGCACTTTTTAAACTCAAGGATTTCTTTTTTCCCAATATCTTAGTAGAATACTCTTGTAAATCCAAATAACTTTTTAGCCAATCTAAGTTATCATATTTATAGTGTATTGCATTATTAATTATTTCAATTATATCGTCTTTTGCCCAAGAACATATAATATCTCCATCATCAATTAATTCTGATAACTTTTGAATCCCCTCTTGGAATGATAATCCATTTTCTAAATCAGTATTTGTTATTCCAGTTATTTCAGATATTTTTGGATTCAAAATTGGAATAACAGAGGGTTTAATATATGCTTTAAATTCATTAAGTGGCTTCATATAATTATCTAGTTTTATTGCACCAATTTCTATTATTTCATTATCCAAATCAATATTTTCTAGGCTTGGATACTTTGTAAATATATCTGGATAATATTTATGTATCCCTTCTAAGTTATTGAACTCCAAATCAATTATTATAAATGCCATTTCATACCTCTCAAATTTTTATACTCACAAGTATATTATGCCATTTTTTTAAATATTTTTCACTATTATTTCTAGAAATAACGAAGAAAATATGATTCTAGTTGTTCCGTCGCAAGCTCCAAGTCACACTAGAATCATATTTTTCTTCTTTTTTATCTAAAGGAAATAATTCCTCATTTCATTTGGAATTATGAAAATCAGTGCTCATTTCACTTTTTATTATTCTTAACCTTTTAATGAGCTTTTGTTGCCACCTGGTAAACTCCAAGTCGCCCTAATATATTTACTAATTATCATCGAAGTTTATTCCTGCTATCTTCATTAAATGAACTGCATTTTGGGTTTTGCTTCTACCTTCTCTTAATTTATAATCAAATTTAATTTTATTATTTTCATAATACTCTTGGAAATTATAATTCTTAAGCCATTTCCTAGTTTCTTCTAAATCGCAAAGTTCTAAGTCATGGGTTGAAACTAATCCCATAGCTCCATTGCTTACTAATTGATTTATAAGAACCTTAGCTCCCTCATGTCTATCCATTGAGTTAGTTCCTTTAAAAATTTCATCTAATAGGAAAAATACCTTCTGCCCATTTTTAGCTGCTTCTATTAATATCTTTATTCTTAGTATTTCAGCGTAAAATGAAGATATACTTTCTTCTAAATTATCCTTAGTCCTCATACAAGTATAAATACTAAAAATACTACATCTAAACTTCTTAGCACATACTGGTGCTCCAATATAGCTTAATAGTAAGTTTATTCCTATAGTTCTTAAGAAAGTACTTTTACCTGACATATTAGAACCTGTAATTAAAGCAACTTTTCTACTTATCCCATTTTTAGAGTCTAAAATAAAGCTATTAGAAACTGCTTTTTCCCCTAACATTGGATGTGCTACCCCTATAGCTTCTACTTTATCTTCATTACATATTTCAGGGAAGCACCAGCTTTCAAAATCAAAAGACAAATTAGCAATACTTGATAACGCCTCAAAATCTCCCATAATTTCAAGCCATGATTTTAAATTATTGCCATTTAAATTTTTCCACTCTTCTAAATTTCTTAAGATAAATGTATCTGACAATATAGTTACATTTAATATTAAATAGTATGCATTTCCACTACTATCTCCTAGCCAATCTACTAGGGATTTTAATGCTTTCATTTCCTTTACTGCATTTTTCTTTTCATTAAATAACTTTGCCTTTAATTCTTTTAGTAACTTACTTTCAAAGTTTTCATTTTCTATTAAACTTAATATGTTGGTATAGGCTTCAATATCCTTTTTATGATTACTTAATAATGATATTATTTCTGCAAGATCCTTTGTTAATATCTTTACTACTAAATAATTAACCATAAATACTAAAAGTAAATATGTTATAGGTAAAGTTCCTAAAGCTACTAAAAGAATAGAGAAGATTGTCAAAGCTATAAAAATGTAAGGTACAATTTTTAATAGTGGCTTAATTTCTTTCTTATTTTCTGCCCAATTTAATAAAGCTTCAGTATCCTTTAATCCACTTTTTTTAAAGGTAGATTTTACTTCTAACTTTTGTCTCCAGTTAATCTTTTCTCCTAACTCTTTAATAGCTTCTTGCCTTTCAACTATTTCTGCTTTATTAGGAATATATTTTAATGATATTATTTTACTTAATTTTTCTCTTCCAAATTTAGTTCTTGTAGAATTTATCATTTGGAATAATGAATTTCTCCCAAAAACATCTAAATCACTAACAAAAGGGTGCTTATCATCTAAAAATTCCTCACCTTTATCTTCTTCCTTGAAGTTTCCCTTTATTCTATTTATTCCTCTTTGGTTAATATTAATGTATAATTTAGCTTCTTTCCTATTCTTTATCTTTTTATTATGAAAAATAGCTGCAATAATAAATATTAAAAATCCTATAATAACAGATGAAATTAGAACTATCATATTTTCTTTTTTATAAAAATAATAGGCTAATCCAATAGTTAGTATAACTATTATTAATCTTATAGTTGAAATTATATTTATTATATTATTTAAAGCTTTTATATCCTCACTTTTATTTAAAATCTCTTTATTATAAAAGTTTAATGCCTTGCTCATATATACACCGCCTCACTTAACTATTTTAACATTTTTTTCTGTTATAGCTAAAGGTTTTTATTCTTTACAACCTATAAATTTTTAAAATCATCAACATATTAATACTTATATAATTTTATGTATAATAAAAAATATAATGCTAGCTATGACAATAAAAATTATAAGTCTTAGTAGCATTATATCTATATTATTTTAATGAATTATATATTGTTTCTAAATTATATCTCATGCCTTCTATGTAGCTCATATTATCTTCTTTTGTTTCAAGACTATATACCTTAACTACCTTAGCACCTACTTCTTTTGCTAAAGTTTCAGCTTCTTTTTCGCTAGCAGTTGATTCGCTAAAAATTGTCTTAACTCCGTTTTCCTTACTGTAATTGATTAAGGCTTCTAAATTTTTAGCTGTTAATTCACCTTCACCAAATACATCTGCTATACTTTTTTGAGTTAATCCAAAATCTTTACATAAGTATCCAAAAGCTGCATGTCCAGTAACAAAATTTTTATTCTCTAAATCTCTAAATTTATCCTTATATTCATCATATAATGAAGTAAAATCACTTTTTAAATTTTCAAAGTTTGTTTCATAGTAGTCTTTATTTTCTGGGTCTACTTCTGATAAAGCATTTTTAATATTTTCTGCTTGTATTATTGCATTACCTAGACTTAACCAAACGTGAGGATCTGCTCCTCCATGTTCATGGTCATGGACTTCTTCTTCATTGTCGTGAGCCTCTTCACCTTCATGGTCATGATTTTCTTC
>NZ_JABUTB010000092.1 GCF_021443865.1 Clostridium sp. | reverse complement strand
TGATAAGGTGTAGTTCCTGTAAGGCCATGTCCTGGTTCTCCATGAGTACCACCTTCTTCATATATTTTCTTAATAGAGCTTGTGCAAGTTGCAGAAGGCATATTTAATTGCTCTATAGTTAAATTAAATTCTTTTTCTAGAATTTCTTTTGCTTCTTTAATAGTATCTATATTTTTAGTTCTCATAATTTCATTTCTAGCTTCATCATATAGGAAACATGGGAATGATGTTATTCCTGCTATATTAAGATTCTTAAATTTAATTAATTCTTTTACCATAGTCTTAAGATTTTCTAATTTAAAGCCCCCATATTGACCTGAATATAAATTATCATTTTCTCCTAATACCCTTAGCATAATATTTTGCTTAATCCCTAATTTCTCACAAACATCATTTATTTCTTTAGCTTTTTCTATAGTATAAATAGTTATATAATCTGGTTTAGATTTAACTACCTTTTCAATTAAAGCTTTTGGAATTTGAACTAAATGTCCAACATGTCCAATCTTAATATCATTATTAATCATAATTTCAGCTTCTTTGAAATCAACAACTACTGCACCTTCATATCCAAGCTTCATAAATTCTTTAGCTATAATAGGATTTCTTCCTATTTGCTTAGTCATAAAATAAAGCTTAATTCCATATTTATCTGCTTCATCTTGTATTTTTCTTGCATTTTCTATTAAAGTATCCAAATCTATAACATAGGTATCTGGCAATATTAATCCTTCTCTATGGAGATTAAATGCAGCTTCAACTAATTCTTTATTTTTTTCTACAGTTTTTTCAAGAAACACATTTTTTCCTCCTTACCTAACTTTTCTAACTTCCTCTATGGAGCTTTTTAAAATTCTAATTATTGTATCTGCTCCACTTCTCATTGGATTAATTCTAATCATTCTTTTTTCAAGAGTTTCATCTGCTGCTCTAAAGGTCCCTGAAATTCTATACATCATTGGAACAAATTCATATTTAGATTCTGATCCAACTGGGTGAGATGCTGCTCCATATTTAGTAGTAACTTCTAATATTTCCTGGGCAATATCTTCATTGAATTCAACTAATACCACCTTAGATTGTGCATTTGCAAGAAAGGCATCCTTTATTTCTGGTATTTCACCATTCTTTAGTCTATTTACTAACTCTTCATTAACCTCTGATTGAATTGCTAATGAAACTGGTGCATATACTAATCCCCTTAAAGCCTCCATAGCTTCATGCCCTTGTACTTGGCTACCTCCTGAATAATTTAATGAATAGATCTTATCTATTAAATCCTTCTTACCAATTAAGACCCCAACACCTTCTGGTCCTAATGTTTTAAAACAAGAAAAGCTTCCAAGATCTGCTCCACATTGACTACCTATCTTTTTAACCTTCAAGGCTGCATAATTATCATCTGTAACTATTCTTATATTTTCATTACTTTCTTTAATTGTAGTTATTACTTCTTCTAAATCATAAGAATCATCTATTTTTTGTCTAGTATTTTGAACTAATGCTCCCTTAATTTCTGGATGCTTAGATACAACTTCTTTAACATTCTCTAAATTATTAAAATTAGCTGTAATAACATTAAGTCCCATAGTTTCAATAGTTACCTTAGAAGTAGGATATATAGGTGCCTCATGAACTAATATGGTATCTCCACTTTTCATAAAGCTTATAAGTCCCCATCTTATGGCTCCTGTTCCTGCTCCCCTTACTAATATTGCTGCTTCAGCATCAAAAACCTCTGCAAAAATATTCTCCACCTTCTTAGTATAGGTTGGCTTATTTAATCCCTTTACTACCCCTAAATCCCCTAGGGATAATACTTCACTGCCATCAAAATGCTTTGTTACAGTATCTATTATTTTAAATTGTAATTTCTTTGCTTCATCTAAGCTTATTGAATGTAATGGGTATGTCTTCATAATTGCCTCCTATTTAAGGTTGTATATATTTTTTATATTATTAACTAACATATTTTCTATATGCTTGTTAGAAATTTCATTCTCATATAATCTTGGTAGAAAACTATCAATTAAATAGCTATAACCAAGTCCTCCATTATCCATAAAATGTGATTTTCTTGTAATATCCATAGACAATACTATTTGATTGCTATATCCCCTATTACAAAGTTCCTTTAACCAATTTACCCTATTCTCATCTGGTTGATAATTATTTTTCCCTATAGTATCAAAGGCAATATTAACACCTGTGTCTAATAATCTAATCATATATTCTAAGTCCCCACTTAAATCTATATGACTTAAAGTAACCTTTGATAAATCCACATTAAACTTATTAAATATTTCTATCTGTTCAAGTCCTAATTTTCCTAAAGTAGTGTGAGTAATAATTGGCTTTCCTGTTTCAATATGAGCTCTTGATGCTGCCTCAAAAACTTTAAGCTCCATTTCCTCCACTCTCTTTAAGCTAGTTCCAATTTCTCCAATAACCTCTGCCTTTGTTGATGTTCCATCTATTCCATATAAAATTTCATCTATAAGAATTTTAGCCATTTCCTTTTCATTTATTTTATAAACTTCTTCAGGTAAAAAAGGCTCCTTATAATACCCTGTTGCTTGAAGAATATTTAAACCTGTTTCCCTCATAACCTCTAAAACATATTCAGTATTCCTGCCCATACCTCTATTAGTTACGTCTATAATAGTAGAAACTCCTCTGCTCTTTAAATCTTTAAACTCTTCTATAGTTTGATTTTTATTATCTAAAAAGCAATCCTTATCCTTCTTAACTCCAGACAAATCTATTGTTATATGCTCGTGAGCATAAATTATTTCCTTTGCCATTTCAAACCCCCTTGTATAAATGTAAAATGTAAAATTTAGAATGTAGAATTATTGGTGTAATTCAGTAGGCTGAATTATGAAATTTATAAATTCAAGAGTTATCTAATTCATGATTTAACTAATTTCAAATTTTTAATAGATAATGCGTAATTGTGCACTCTACAGAATGCATAATGCACAATTGATAATGCATAATTTATGAAATAATTCAGACAAGCTGAATTATGAAATTTTATAAATCCCCTTGGAATTTAATCCTTAATTCTTTCATTCTTCATTTCTATTTTGCGTCAGCAAAAAAGAAACTTCATTCTTTCATTTTCCAAAACTCCTGTGGAGTTTTTACCTTAATTATGCATTGTACATTACCCATTATCCATTAACTTAAGCTGGTATTACATATAATCCAACTAAGTATAGTATATTTATTAAAACTCCTACTCCAATAGCTCCAACTGGGCCTATTGCCATATCTACTATTGGTTTTCTTGAAGTCTTATTTAATACATATAGTCCGACTACTACGAATAATCCAAGTCCTGGTGCCATATCTTGTGCAGCCATCATACCACCTATTAGTAATGCGACTTCTAAAACCTTACTCATAGCTGTTCTTATGTTATCTCCACATTTTCTAACTCCTGGGAACTTGTCCATTAATTTAGCTAATCCATCTAGGAAGAATATTTCTAAAGCCATAACTAACGCTCCAGCTACAAATGCTAAGAATGGATTTCCTATTAAGAATCCAACTACGAATACAAATGTCATACCTGCAGGTGCATAAACTCCAGTAGAAATTGCAGTTGTAGCTACTAATGGAATAAATCCTATTCCTCTTGCAAATGCAGTCATAGCAGCTTCTGTATTTTTTCCTTCTGCTAAAAGATTTAAACTAATTGGATCTCCTGCTAATAAACTAAGACTTGTTGCTGCAGAAATTAATCCACCCATTAAAGCTAATACAGGTAAGTTCTTTTTAATTTTTTTAACTCTTTCTTCAAAAATTGCTACTAAGTCAATCTTTGGTGCATTAGGATCTGGTTTTTCTTGTACTGCAAATATAATCATAATTATCATACCTGCAAGTAATGCCATACCTTCTGGTTCTAATTTGATAGTTGCTCCATTAATAGTGAACTTTCCATATAATGAAACAATTTGTCTAATTAATAAAGCTATAACTCCAGTTAAGAAACCTTTTTTAGTTCCAAATTGATAAGCAACAACTAAAGCTGGGAAAACAGCAAAGGCAACTGTAATTGGCGTTCCAACTAATTTTAATGGTTCTAAGAAATTAACTGGTAACATTGCAAATAAATCAACTACAAATTGTAATCCATAAACTATTCCTATTCCGTAGATAGCACCTACTACTCCTGAAATTATCATTCCTTTTTTACCACTTGGGCAGAAAGAACCAATAATATCAGTACCTAATAAAATACTGTGAACCAAAATAATAGTTGCAGCTATTGAGACTGGAATACCAAACCCTATAACTAAACCAAAGCTAATTGCAAAAGATGTTGCAGCTAATGCTTTTTTATCCATTCTTCCTTCTAAATACTCTGGAACAATTGGTCTAAATCCATCATTAAATACAGCAACTCCTGTGTTTGATAAGATTGCAGCTAAAGCACCTAGAAGTGCAATTACCACATATTGAAGATAATGCATAAATTATTCCCTCCTAAAATTAATAATTCTATTTAAATTAGTAAATAAAATGAACATTTAACATTCTTATTGGCTCTTTCTTTACTAATAAAATATTCATTAAATAAACTTTTAAATTTATTCCTTATTATTAAAGAATATATTTTAAAATAACTGGTATAACTTCCTCTGCATGTTGAGCAGTAAAGCCAAAAGCCTTTTTGCCAGCCTCTACTTCTGCCTTAATTTCTGATTCAGTTTTAATATGTCCAGGCATTGATACTGTTGCACAGTTTGGCATTCCAAGTAATGCTATTGCCATTGCTAAAGCACCACCACCACCAGTATTGCAAGCTCCTAAATAATAATCTGCTTGTCCTGTTTTTATAGCCATTGCAGCTTCAATATCACTTTTAATTTGTATACTTACTTTATCCCCTGCAATTTTAGCTGTAATATCAGCAACTCTTTGCTTATCAATTTGTCCACCAATAACTATTTTTTTCATTTTAACTCCTCCATATAAAATTATTTATAATCATATTTAACTAAAATCTATGCTTGTCTTAATAATGCACATATATGCATAACTAAGAAATTCACTTCTTCCTCTGGTATTTCTCCTAAGAATTCTTTTAAATCCTTTACAACATTAACAGCTTCTTTATAATTTTCTTCTAACTTAAGTGCTTCAAGTATCTTTATATCAACATCATTTACCATTTCATTTTTATCAATTCTCTCTAGGGAAGAACATAAATGAGTAATAAGCATTGAAGAATTTTCTTCCACAAGCTTTATATTTTTTACCTCATCAAAGTATTTAATAACCTGTAGTACCTTATTATGATTTTTTTCAGATAGCATCCCTGATTCCTTAAATATATTTAATCTTATATGTAATTCCATACAAATCCTCCAATATACATTTTTTTGTACTTTCATTCATTGAATACCTCTTAATATTGAGGCATTATCTTCTTTTCAATAACTAATCTTTGATATTCTTTTACATCTTCAACATCTAATACTCTAGAAAAAAGTGCTGGAACAATTGAATTTTTTTCATTTGCAATAATTACAGCTTCAGTATCTTTAATATTTTTATTTTGCCTGTCTAATGGGATAAAATTAAAGTCATCTTTTCTATCTTGAAGATCATCTAAGTTCCAAATAGCTGCATCAATTTTTCCTTCTTTAATAGCAGATATAAATTGGCTATAATTTAATGTAACATATTGAACTTCTAAATCTCCAAAATATGTTTTTGTTAATACAGATTGATCTATAGAAGAATTATCTATTCCCACTTTAGTACCCTTAGTAAACTCTCCATTAAAATCCTTTGCTACTACTATAATATGCTCATTAACATAGCTAAAATTCCCGAAGCTCTTAACTATTTGAATACTCTTTTTATTTTGTAGATAAAAATCTGCTGTCAATCTTGAAGTAACTGCAAAATCATATCTTCCATCTTCTAAAGCTTTTAATCTATGATTAGAACCTCTCATAAAAGCAAGATTAGTATTAACTCCACTGTCATTTAAGCATTTGCAAATACCAGTTGCTAAACCCTCATATCTTTTAGAATATGGTAATGGCATAACTCCTACTAAAGACTTTATACCTGTCAGCTCTAAAAGCTTAATATAATCTATTTCATTTATGAAAGTGCCAAGATGTCCTCTAGACTCTAAAGTTACAGCATTTTCTTCCTTTAAAATCTTTATTGCAGATTGTATTGTTCCCCTAGCTGTTTTGTAATTTTCAGCAAGCTCTGCAACTGTTTTTATTCTGTCTCCACTATTTAATGGCAAAAATTCTACTGCTAAAGAAGTAATTGCAATCCCAAGTTTTTGCATAAGCTTACTTTGAACATCCATTACATATCTCCTTTATCAATATACAATATTTTGTATATTAATACTAACACTTTATGTATACATTTGCAATAGATTTTTAGTATGTTATAAAATTATATTTATTATCTCATATTATTATTATCCAAATGTAAATAAATAGGGCCCCAAGGCAATGCCTATGGGACCCTAGAAAAGATAGTATTATATTGTAGCTTTTTTCTTTTTTAATAAAACTGAGCCTAATGCTATTAAAAGCATTGAGATAGTTGCTATAGAAATAGGTGATACTCCTCCTGTTGCAGGCAATAATCCTTTACCTGGTGCTTGATTGTTATTACCAGAATTATTGCTTCCACCATTGTTGTTTCCACCGTTGTTATTTCCACCGTTGTTATTTCCGCCGTTATTATTTCCGCCGTTATTATTTCCGCCGTTATTATTTCCGCCGTTGTTATTTCCACCGTCGTTATTTCCGCCGTTGTTATTTCCGCCGTCGTTATTTCCGCCGTCGTTATTTCCGCCGTTGTTATTGTCTTCAATTACAACTAAATCTTTAATTGCATTTTCTATTTCTGCTTCAGCTTTATTAACTTCTTCTTGTGTTGCTTCTTCATTATTTAAAACATTTTTTACATTATCTAGTGTTAATTTAAGCTTACTAACACTTGCTTCAGTGTATTTAGATGTATCTATTGCTTCAGCCGTATTTATTAATTCTTGAAGCTTGTCTTTGTTAACAGCTTCTGTAACTTCTTTTTCAGCTATTATAAACTTAGAGAAATGTGAAGTTTTAAATGTAACTTCATTTCCATTTATTATTGCTTCAACATCTTCAAATTCCTTAGTTTCTTCGTTGTAATATAATACAATTAGATTATCTTTATTTAATCCTTCTAAATCTGCATCTGTTAATATTAATTTAACTTCTACTAATGCATCTCCAAATTGACTAATCTTTATTTCTTCATTTCCTTCAACTGCTACTATATTAAATTCAAATACTTTACCAACAGCTTTTAAATCTTCAAGTATGTCTGAATTTTCAATTACATTCATTCTAAACATAACTTTTTCAACATCTTCTGTAATTTGGTTCTTAAATGCTTCAAAAGGTATTTTTACTGTAGCAAAATCTTCTATATTTAAGGAAATTGAGCCTTGACCTTGTTCTAATGCATTAGCATCATTAATTGTAACTTCAATAGAGTTAGGGATTTCACTTGCTGGAATATCTATTACATTTTCTTCTCCAGCTTTAATTTCTTCAATTTCTACTTTTACATTTTCTTTTACTTCATTATCAATAACTACAATTAATTTTAAGTTATTATAAGCAATACTTAAATTATTATAAGAATCTTGTACTTCTTCTTCTGTTGCATTCTCATCTGTTAATACAGCATTAACTTTTTCAAGTTCAGCTTGTAATCCCCCCCAAGTTGAAGATGTATATTTACTTGAATCTAAAGAATTAATTTTACCAACTAAGCTTATAAGTTGTGTTTTATCAACTTCTACAGGTACATACTCTTTTAAAGATTCCATAGCTAAAGTTACATTATTCTTTGCATTTGCTATTTCTTCTTGAGTAGCATTTAGTTTAGCTACTATAGCTTTTGCTTCTAAAACCTTTCCTTCTAAAGCTGTCCATGATTCATTGCTGTAATCATTTTTGCTTAAATTAGAAACTTCAGCAATAGTATTAACTAAATCAAGAGTTGAAACTTGTACATTTCCTT
>NZ_JABUTB010000091.1 GCF_021443865.1 Clostridium sp. | reverse complement strand
CTTCTCTAAATCTTCTTTATATCTTATTAAATTTTCCTCACTTATTTTTAAGGCTTCTTTTGATTTAGTAAGATATCTTTTCTTTTCTTGATACTTTTCTTCAAAGGTTAATGCCGTTTGTGCCTTTTTAGCTAATTTTAATTTTTCTTCTTTATTCTTATACTGATCTTTTAGTAAGCTTAACTTTTCAAATTCATCCTTATATTTTTTAAGGTCTTCTAGCTTCTTGTTTGTTTCCTTAGCTAAGGTTAAGTTTTTAGAAATACCGTTAATTTCAATATTTATTTTATCTAGATTTATTTTTAGTTCCTCTTCCTCTTCTTTATCCTTCTTTATAGAATCATTGAACTTATCTAAAATTAAGCTAATATTCAAATCCTTATTATTTATAAGATTATTTAATCCTTCATCATCATTTCTTAAAGTAAAGGATCTAATTCTATTTTCCCTGTCCCTTTGTACTATTTCTATGGATTTTTTAAGATTATTAGCTTCATTTTTTATATTTTGCTGAATATCTGAAAAAATCTTAGTTCCAAATATCTTTCTAAATATTTCTTCTTTTTTATCACTATCAGAATTCAATAACTTTTTAAATTCTCCTTGAGGAATCATCACAAGCTGTTTAAATTGATCACTAGTTATACCTAATATTTCTTCAACTAATTTAGTAACTTCCTTAGGTCCAGATACTGTCTTATCCTTCAATTTAATTTCTGCAGTTGGCTTACTTTCAGTTAACCCCTCACCTTTTTGCTTTGCTCTAAAGTATTGAGGTGATCTTTTTATATAATAGTCTTTATCTCTTAGAGAAAACCAAAGTTCCACTTCTGTTGGTGTAGTTGGATCTGCAAAATCACTTCTAAGTGATTTTCCTTCCCTATCACTGCCACTAGCTTCTCCGTATAAAGCAAAATTTATGGCATCAAATATTGTGGTTTTACCTGCACCAGTATTACCTGTTATAACAAACATATTCTTACCGTCAAGATAGTTTTCAAAATCTAATTCTTGTATATCTGCATAGGGTCCAAAGGCTGAAATAATCAACTTTTTTATTTTCATTTATTCTTCTCCCCTTTCTGCAGCTTCCATAACTCGTTTCATAATATCTAATTCTTCTTCTACACATTCTTCATCCATTATATCTTTATAAAAGCCTTCAAATAATGCTAGCTTTGATTTATCTTTTATATTATTGGCTATTCTTCTACTGCCTTCTCTTACTATTCGTTCTTCTCTGGATAATTCCATAACATTTGGATAAATAGCTCTAAGCTTAGCCATAGGATCTAATAACTCGCCTTTATCACTTAATATAACTTTTAAATAGTCCTCATTATTTTCTTCAGGGTTATATCCACTTAATATTTCTTCTAATGTACCTTTTTTCACCCTAAAATCTCTCTTAGGTTTTAATTCATAAATTTCAATATTAACTTCTCCCTTTGCATCTAAGTCTACTATTGTAATTCCTTTTCTTTGATTAACCTCAGAGAAGGAGTATTTCATAAGAGAACCTGAGTATCTTATTTTGTCACTACCTATCTTTTGAGGTCCATGTAAATGTCCAAGAGCAGTATAATTAAATATATTGAAATGCTTAGAGTTAATATATTCAGTTCCACCTATAGATAAAGGTTTCTCAGAATCACTTTCTACTAACTTTTCAAAATCATTATCTTTTATACCAGTAACATATCCATGAGCTATAGCTATATTACGTTCCTCTTCATTAAAGTCCTTTGATATTTCTGATATTATCCTCTCCATGGCTAAATCATAACTTTTTATATTCTCATCTTCAAATAAATCTCTAACATATGGAACATCTGCATAGGGAATTGGATAAAAATTTACTTTTCCATTTTCATCTTCTAAAGTTACCTTCTCTATTTTTCTTTTTAAGTTTCCAAATATATAAAGTCCACTATTTGCTAAAAGTGAACTGGCAAACTCTATTCTTTCATTACTATCATGATTTCCTGCTAAAGCTATTACCTTAGTATTTAAATCTTTTACTATTCTTATTAGAGATTTATTTAATAGCTCCACAGCCTGAACTGGAGGTACTGACCTATCATATAAATCTCCAGCTATTAGTAATACATCAGGTTTCTTTTCTTCAATTACTTTACATAATTCTTCAATAATATATTCTTGGTCTTCTGTCATATAAAAGCCATTGACAAGTTTTCCTATATGCCAGTCTGCCATATGAAATATTCTCATAAATTTACCTCCAGAAATTAATTTAAAAACTTAATGAGATCATCTGCAAGTGCCTTTGCATCCTCATATCCTCTATTGTATATTGCTTCAAGTTTATTTTTATCTTTTTCAAATCTGCTTACTTCTAAAGGCATACTAGGTCTAATAATAAAGCATTTCCCCTCTTTTTCTAATTTATCCAGTAAGTCTAAAGTATCATTATAATGCTTATATCTATTTTCCATTGCATCTATAAGTCCCTTATAATTTTTATATTTTCTTTTTATTATTGGCATAATTTTTGATTTGCTTTTTCTATAGCCTTTATGTTGCGTTAATATAACCACATGTTTTTCTATACCATCTTCTATTGCTTTTTGAATTGGAATCGGTGCAGCTATACCTCCATCCATAAGATTTTTATTATCATATTTTATTACTTTTGCAACTAATGGCAAAGATATAGATGCCTTCAAAGCCTCGTATCCATCTTTATTAAAATCACTTATATTATAAAATTCAGGTAATCCCGTATCACAATTAGTTGAGCCAACTAAAAACTTTGTTCCTGAAGAGATAAAAGCTTCATGATCAAAGGGTTCTAACTCGTTAGGTATTATATCAAAAAGCATATCCATTCCAAAGGCTGACCCACTCTTTATTAAATTACTAAAACTTAGGTATCTTTTATCATTTATATAATTTATGTTGACTCTATAATTTCTCTTTCTTTGTTTAGAAATATAAGAAACACAATTGCAAGCTCCTGCTGATACACCTATACAATAATTAATATTTATATCCTTATCTAATAATAAATCTAAAACTCCAGCAGAGTAAACGCCTCTCATCCCTCCACCTTCAAGTATAAGTGATGTGTTATTCATATCTATTCCTCCAAATCTTGTGTATTGTAATTATATCCATTATCTTTAAATTATATCATTTTAGATTTTAAATAACTATTATCTATACATTACTTATTCTAAAACTTTTCATTTTTTTTATTAAAGAAAAAGGTAAGCTTACGCCTACCTTTTTAATAATAATCACTTCTTCTATCTAATAGGGTTACATCTCTCCAGTTACCAAATATATCCCTTGCTATTGATTTTCTTCTGCCAATTACTTCGAAGCCATTTTTTATATGTAAATTTATGCTGGCAGTGTTATCAGAGAAAACTATACTTTCAAGTAGCCAATAGCCCTTCTTCTCACTTTCTTTAATAACAGCTTTTAAAAGTTCATCACCTATACCTTGCCCCCTATTTTTTGAAGATATATAAATGCTTACTTCACAAACCCCATCATAAGCAGGTGATGATGACTTACCCTTAGATAAAGCTACCCAACCTACTACTTCATCATTAATGACTTTCACAAATCTACACTCATCAATATGACCTTTATCCCAATCATCAACTGTTGGAACTTTTCTTTTAAATGTTGAATTTCCTTCTACTATTGCTTCAGATAGTATATCTAAAACCTTCTCTATATCTTTATACTTCATTTTTCTAATCATTTTAAGCCCCCAATATTATTTATTTTATATAAATTATAAGCTTCTTATATTTTACTTGTCTACTTACAATAAATAAAAAACTAGAAAAAGAAATTTAATGATATAATTCTTTTATAAATATTATGAATAATATAAATTTAAGGAGTAGAATAATATGATTGGAAAAATAATATTAAACTTAGCAATGAGCTTAGATGGTTATATAGCTGAAGAAGATGGTAGCTTTGAATGGATTGTTGGAGATGGTAACCATTCTCTTAATACAGAAACTAAATATGATTTCGAAGGATTTTTAGAAGATATTGATGTTGTAGTTATGGGAAAAAACTGCTGTTTTCAAGACTTTCATGAAGACTATAAAGAAAAAGAAGTATATATTGCAACTTCAGAAGAAATAGATGACTATGATAACTTTCATTTTATAAATGGAGATATATGTAAGACTATACTTGATTTAAAAAATTCAGGTAAAAATATATACTTATTTGGTGGTGGAATACTTATTGATAACTTCATTAAAGATAATATAATTGATGAATATATTATAGGAATAATACCTACTATCTTAGGTAAAGGAAGAAAGTTATTTTTAGATAATAACCCTAAAATAGATTTAAATCTTACTTCATATTATATTGAAGATGGAATAGTAATAATGAAATATTCAAAGCGATAAAAAGGATATACGGAAGGAAAGAAATTTATAAATAAAATAAATCACTAAGATAAGTATGTATTTAATACTTATTTTAGTGATTTTATTTTTTAATTTATATATTAAACTAATTCACTTGTAAATACTTCATAAAGATCTTTTCTTCTTGCTTTTGCTAATGAATTTGCTAGTGCATAAGATATTACTCCATCTGCAATGTGATGAATAATAGTTCCTACTGCAACAACTACTACTACTTGATAAACAGAATTAACGAAAGGAATAACAACTAGTCCTTCTAATATTCCATGAATTGGTGCTGTAAATACAATTGCTTTTTTTAAATTCTTTTGCTTAATAATCATTAACGCTCCAACAAAACCAACTATTATATGCATTGCAGCTCTAGCTGCTACAACTGGATCAGATGTTATAAAGAATCCTAGTGCTGATCCCAATCCTACAACTACTGCAACTGATGGTGATATTAACATAGCTAAAAACATAGGAATATGTGAGCCAATAGTTGCTGTAAATGGTCCTAAAGTTATTCTTAAGAAGCCAAATTGAGTGGGAATAATTATTGCAATTGCTGTTAATACAGCTGCAAATACCATTTTTCTAATTTTATTACTAATGTCCATATAAAATCCCCCTATACTAGTGTATATACACTAGTATAATTATTTTGTATTCACTTGTAAATATTTATTTTGAAATTTTTGTATAATCCTTTTATTTTTAAAAGAATGTAATTATTCCTACTAATGCTCCAATTAAAAAACTCACTATAAGAACATACTTAAATTTTACTAAGTATTTTAAGAAAATTCTCCAAAAGAACAAACTTAGCAAATACCATAAATTTCCCCCCTGGGGATATAATAGAAAACATAAATCTTTTTACTCTATTCACAAAACTAATAGAGTTTTCTATGCTTATTAATGGATCCTTAATAATACATAATCAGTCTTTTATTTCCGCCTTCTTAATGACCTTAGAACTAATAAAATTTAATTAATCTTGCATAGTATCATTTTCTCTTAATATATTTAATTATATATTAAGTGCTTTTTAGGAGAATTTTATGATACATAATCAATCTTTTATACCATTAATATTATCCCTAATTGCAGGACTATCTACTGTAATAGGTGCATTTATATTATTCTTTTCCAAAATACAGAATAAAAAATTAATAACCTTTGCCCTATCTTTTTCAGCTGGAGTTATGATAACTGTATCCTTTACAGATTTATTTGCTTCTGCTGAAGAAACCTTACGAAAGTATCATGGAAATTTGAAAGGAGTTTTACTAGCTTTATTCTTTTTAATTTCTGGTGTAATTATTGCTTTACTTATTGATAAATTTATACCAGATAATCCTTCAAACTTTAAAGCTTCAAATCCTGACAAGCTTTATAGAGTTGGATTTGTATCAATGATTGCATTAATGATACATAACTTTCCTGAAGGAATTGCTACATTTGTTTCTGGTTATGAAAATACCTCTTTAGGAATTTCTATAGCCCTTGCTATTGCTCTTCATAATATTCCTGAAGGTATTTCAATAGCAATGCCCATTTATTACTCTACAAATAGTAAAGCTAAAGCTTTTAAATATACCCTTTATTCAGGTCTTGCTGAACCCCTAGGTGCTTTTATTGCTTTTCTATTTTTAAGGCCCTATATTAATGAAATAATCTTAGCTATAACCTTTGCCCTAGTGGCAGGAATAATGCTATATATATCCTTTGCAGAACTTATCCCAACTGCAAGAGAATATAAATATCATAAGACCTACCTTTTCTCCATTTTTTTAGGTATATTAACAATTATACTAAGCCACATCTATTCACATTAATATAAAAATATAGAGGTTGTTACAACAACCTCTATATTTTTATATTACTTTTAAACTCCCAAATAAGTTTATTCCTTAATTCTACATTTTTTATTAATTAATTTTCTCTTCCATCTTCCACAAGAAGATAACCTAATTTAGGTTCTCTATTTAATAGCCCTATAATATATATGGTATAAAATCTTCCGTTTGTAAGCTTTCTGTTGTTAATATATTTAAACATTCCTGAAAATGATGAGAAAGTAACCTTAAAGTCATATATTGCTGGTGAAAGTGGATAATATCCTGTAGTTTCTAAATATTCAACATTATTAAAAAGTATGATATCATTAGCTAATCCTAATGATACTAATGGTGCATTAGGAGATAAATGAATAAATCTTAGAAATGCACTTCCAATTTTTACTTTATCTTTAACATTTGAATCATTTAATGTAAAGATATCTAAATCACCACCTAAGATTACTATGCTGGTAGTTGAACTACTGTTAGGCATAATATCTACATTTTTAGTTATTAATGGCTTATCATAAGTACCTGATTTATAAAGTTGTAATTCATAAGTTCCAGGTGCAATATTTTCATAACATGTTATATCAGAAAATGCTAAATCTTTTCCCATTGCCATTCCACTTAAGTAAAGATCCACTGAAGGTGCTGATGGAACTGCATGAATAAATCTTATTTTACTTTGTAAATTAGGTAAGTTTTGACGAAATAACATTGCTATTCCCCCCTTTTACAATTTTCATCATCTAAAGTCATTTTAATTATTTTTTTAGTGATTAACTGGTAAATAGGTTTTGGAATATTATAGGCTTTATAAGCATCTATTATGGAATTATCATTTTCAATAGATCCATAAATCATATCTACTTTATCTAAATTATTATTTTCTTCACCTCTATAAGATTTAGTTAAGTAATCTCCAAAGCTTAAATTTCTTAAAATCTCCATATGAATGGGCTCTTCCATATCATCTCTATTATTAGTCATTGGCTTGGCATTCATATTTTGCATTCCATATGGACTATTCATTACATATGGACTATTCATTACATTTGGATTATTTATTCCATTAGGGTAATTCATTGCATTTGGATTATTCATCATATTTGGATTGTTCATTGGATTCCAATTATCTGTTCCACTTAAATCATTTATTGTGTTAGGATAATTTACTGCATTTGGATTGTTCATTGGATTTGGATTATTCATCCAATTTAGATTATAAATTTCATTATCATTATTCATCATATTCGGATTATTTGCCTTATTATTCATCAGATTTGAATTATTCATTTGATTAAGATTATTTGCGGTATTAGGATTATTGGACAAATTTTGATTATCCATTTTATTAGTATTATTTGACCAATTTTGATTATTCATTGCATTAGGATTACCCATCCAATTTTGATTATTCATTGTATTAGGATTACCCATCCAATTTTGATTATTCATTGTATTAGGATTGTTCATCCAGTTTTGATTATTCATCATATCAGGATTATTCATCCAATTCCAATTATTCATTCCAGTAGGATTATTCATTTCATTTGGATTATTTATTCCACTAGAATTATTACTTACATTTAAATTATTAATACCATTAAAATTACTCATTTCATTGTTATTAATTTTTTGTATATTTGTTGCATTATTATTTTGGTTATTTGCATTGCTAGTGCCTTTCTTACATTTACCATCCTTATTATAGGAAAACAATTCTTCACTTAATGTTTCTGATGGATACTCTAAATTAAAATCTTCTTCAAATTTCTTTGCTGCTTGATTATTATTTTGTAAATTAGAATTATCATTTTGAATATAATCTAAAGTCTTTAAAGTATTTCCTTGTAAATTAGAATTGTCCATAGGTGTAACAAATTTTAACGCAAAACTATTTGGAACTTCACTAAATGCAGGTAATGCCATATCTATAATAGGAAACCATGTTGAATCTTTTTTTCTGAATGGTTCAGTTATATTTAATGGTATGAACTTTAAATCTTCTTCATTTCCATTCATATTGTTATAATACATATATTTCCTCCAAAAAATATTTCATTATAATTATACGCTACATTTTTATATATGTTCTTTTTATTTGCATTAGACCAAACTTTCTTAGTTTATTAGCACCTTACTATACTTAACTGAATATTATAGAAAAGGAGGTTTTGCTATGAATGATTTAACAAATAATTCTTTTAGACATTTATTTATAGGCCTTGATAAGAAGGTACCCATTATTGATAACAATAAAATAATAGCAATTAATCTTGATAATGCAGCTACAACTCCAGTGTTTAAAAGCGTTCTTGATAGAATTACAAAAGCTTGTGAATTATATGGTGCCATAGGTAGAGGGCTTGGCCAAAAATCAGAATATTCAACTAAAATTTTTACTGAATCAAGAGATTATATTTTAGATTTCTTTAATGCTTCTAAAGAAAAATATACTGTAATCTTTGTAAATAATACTACAGAAGGTATTAATAGATTATCAAATATATTAATTGAAGATAAGAGTAATATAGTTATTACAACTAGAATGGAACATCATTCTAACGACTTACCTTGGCGAGGAAAATGCGATTTAAAATATATTGAAGTAGATGAAGATGGTAGACTAAAACTAGATGAACTAGAATACTTATTGGATAAAAATAAGGGTTTAGTTAAATATGTCACTATTACCGCAGCCTCAAATGTTACAGGTTATATAAATAATTTATCTTATTTATCTAATCTTGTTCATAAATATAATGCAAAACTAATAATAGATGGTGCTCAAATTGTAGCTCATAAAAAAATAGACTTTAGTAAAGTTAACATTGACTATTTTGTATTTTCTGCTCACAAGATGTACGCACCCTTTGGTAGTGGAGCAATTATTGGGTTAAAAAAAGATTTTGAAAGATTAAACTCTGATCTAAAGGGTGGAGGTACAGTAGAAACTGTTTTAGATGATTCAGAAATACTATTAACACCTCCTGAAAAAGATGAAGCTGGTAGCCCTAATTTCTTCGGTGCTGTTGCCTTAGTTCAAGCCATGAAGGAATTAGAAAATATAGGTTATGATGTAATTGAAAAAAACGAAAAAATATTATTAGAGCATACTATAAAAGGTCTTAATTCAATAAAAAGTGTTATTTGTTATGCTGATAATATAAATACAGATGATAGACTTGGTATAGTAGTATTTAATATTAAAGATATTTATCATGCAGAATGTGCAAAATTATTAGCTAGCTTAAGAGCTATAGCCGTAAGACAGGGAGCTTTTTGTGCTCATCCATATGTAAAAAGATTATTAAATGTAAAAGCTGAAGAATCAGGAATACATTTAGTTGATACTACTTGCAAAATGCCTGGAATGGTTAGAGCTAGCTTTGGAGTATATAATTCTCTAAAGGAAATAGATATATTCTTAAACACCATAGAACTAATATGTAAATTAAATAAATAAATAAAGGAGCCATATTGGAATGTAAAATGAATAATGAAAAATATAAAATAAGAGAAAAAACTCCAAAAGGAGTTTTTAAAATATTTTTAAGTAATTTAATTTAAATTCATTCATTAATTCTACATTTTACATTCTAAATTATTAATTTGGAGCTGCTAGGCAGCTCCTTTGTTATCTTTTTGCTATTAAAAATTTAATTTTAATTCCTTGTTCACTAAACATGTTTTCATGTTCTGTTCTAACATTTCCAACAAAATCACTTTTATGTAAGTCGTAAGTTATGTACTCTATCTCAAAGCCTGATTCTTTAAAATATGCTAAAGATTCTTCAAAAAGTTCATCATCATCAGTTTTAAAGTATATTCTACCTTCCTTTGATAAAAACTCCTTATACTTCTCTAGTTGAGTTGGATATGTTAATCTTCTTTTCTTATGTCTTTCCTTTGGCCAAGGATTACAGAAATTAATGTATATTCTATCAACTATATCTTCTGTGCTAAAAACATCATTAATTAAGAATATTTCTTGTGCCATTAATTTTAAGTTGTTTACTTCTAAATCTTTTTCTTCGTATGCTTTTTCAATATTTCTCTTTGCAAGTACTAATACTTCGTCTTTAATATCTATAGCCACATAATTTATGTTTGGATTTTCTGATCCATGAACGGCAACAAAAGTTCCCTTTCCACATCCTAGTTCTAAATATATAGGATTGTTATTATTAAAGGATTCTTTCCATCTTCCCTTATATTCACTTGGATTTACTATAAAAAAATTACATGCTTCTAATTCAGGTCTAGCCCATGGCTTTTTTCTTAGTCTCATCTTATTCACTCCATTTATTCTAATTCATAACAATTATACAAATTTACATTCATTATATCAAATTTAATTTTTTCTATGGAATGATTTGCATAAATACTAATGTTATTATTTTTTATTTACCCTTGCATTTACTATTGTAACTTCAGAATATTTACTTACTTCATCCTTATATGTTTCTAAATTAATTGCAGATTTTTCAGTATCGTTTTCCTTAAACTTTACTAATCCAACTAAAGTAACATTTTCATCTAAAGCTTTGCCTATTTTGGCTACTGATGATTTTGAATCAAAATCTATAGCTTCTCCATAATATTTAGTTGTTTTGTATTCTGGATTCTTATTATCCTCAGTATTTTCTGAATCTATTTCTGCAATAGAATATATTGATTTATCAGCTTCACCATCATTAGTTTTTGCTGTGTTTAATACTATATGAATAATTGAATCTTTTTCTATATTGTTTGTGCTGTAATCAGCAATTTCATTAGTTTCTACTAACTCTCCATTTAAGTATTTTTCCATTGATAAATTTATATTATATTCCGAATCATTAGGTAACATCATAGATGCAACAGTACTTTTATCCTTTCCATAGTCTGCTGAATTTAATATTAATTCAACTACTCCTTGAATTTCTTGATTAACCACCTTAACATCACCTTCTGGAAGACTAGAACCTGTTGTTGTACATCCTGCTAATGCTAAGCTTAAGGCTACTCCAGCTAAAAGTGTTGATATTTTCTTCATATGCATATACTTTCCTCTTTTCTTTTAAATTAACATTCTATATTATATCATATGTAAAATCCATTTAGTTAAACTACTTATATATATCTGCTGATAATTTTTTTAGCTTTTTATAGTCTAAAACTATATAAGAGTCTTCTTTTTTGCATAATATTTTATTGTCAATTAACTTATTTAATGTTCTCAATAAATGCCTATAGCTTGTACCTAATAGTTCTGAAATAACTGTCAGTGTTTCATCAAACTTAAATCTTTGATAATCTTCCTTTACTCCTATAAAAATAATATAACTTGCTAATCTTTTTTCTAATGTATACAGTAAATTTATACTTGAATTTTTAGAAGATCTCTTTAGCTTTTCTCCTAAGGAATTACATAAAAAATTTAATAAATTGATATCAGTCTTATAATTGTTTTTTATAAAATTTATTGGAATTCCTATGCATACACAAGGCTCTATTGCTTCTACATTACAGCTAGCTATATCATTAGTAACAAGTTCTAAATCTCCTAATGTATCTAACTCTTTATAAAAATCTAATAACAGTAATCTTCCATTTTCAAGTGTTATATATACCTTAGCTTTCCCCTCAACAAAGAACATTAAATGACTAATACTCTCGCCTTCTCTAAATATAAGTTCTCTTTTATCAAAGAAAAGCAACTCTATATTTTCCCTAATATACAGGCTAAATAAATCATTTATTTTATGAATTTTTATATACTTATCTATTAATTCTAAATTTTTAACTTTAATCATATTAACTCCTAGACTAAATCATCTTACATCTATTATGCCATATGTCATAATTAAGTTTAATCCATTTATGATAAATTATTTCTAAAAGCTTATGGAGGTGACTTATGTATAATATCCTTTCACTTTTAACAGGATTATTAATAACTCTAATGATTAGTTTAAACGGAATTCTTTCAAATCATTTAGGCAACTATTCATCTACTCTTATAATTCATATTGTAGGAAGTATTTTATTAACTTTAGTATTATTCTTGAAAAAAATTAAAATTAGTTATAGCAAAAATATACCAATTATCTTTTATAGCGCAGGTATAATAGGCGTTTTTACTGTTCTATTTAATAATATAAGTTTTACTGCTATTGGTGCTTCTTTGACTATTTCTCTAGGTTTATTAGGACAAACTATTACTTCTCTTTTTATAGATAGTTTTGGGCTAATGGAAATGAAGAAAGTTAAATTTGAAAAGAAAAAAATATTCGGATTATCTTTAATAATATTAGGAATAGTTGTTATGACTATTTATTAATAAGGAGGACTTATGATTTATATTTATATTTTATTAGCCATATTAGCAGGGGTATCAGTAGTAATTTCAAGGATTTTTAATTCTAAAATTGCAGATAATATAGGTACTCTTCAGGGAACATATATAAATTATTTAACAGGATTAATTGCATCTTTTATATTTTTCATAATAAGTAAAGAGTATATTAAAATAGAAATTAATACTTTTTCAAATATTCCTATATATGCATACCTAGGAGGTCTTATTGGAATATTGGTAGTTATGCTATCAAATTATACTACTCCTAAAGTATCCTCTTTTTCTTTGTCTTTACTAGTCTTTATAGGGCAACTAGCTGTAAGTATCCTAATAGATTACTATTCTTATAGTACAATTTCCTTTGGAAAAATATTAGGTGGATTATTAATATTATCTGGATTATCTTATAACTTACTATTAGATGAAAAAAATCAGTTCAAAACATCTGTTAGTTGTGATGAGGTTTAATGTGTTTTATAAAATAAAAATAGGAGCTGTCGCAACAGCTCCTAAATTAAAAATGTAGAATGTAAAATGTAGAATTATTGA
>NZ_JABUTB010000090.1 GCF_021443865.1 Clostridium sp. | reverse complement strand
TTTTCACTTTCTTAATGGCAGAGGTTTTAAAACATAAATTTTGATAAATACTATTTAATGATATCTAAAATTAAGGAGGAAAATTAATGGCAGAAATAACAGGAGTAGTTAAATGGTTTAATTGTGATAGAGGATATGGATTCATATCTTGCAATGAAGGAAATGATGTATTTGTTCATCACTCTCAAATAAAAGAGAAGGGCTCTGAAAAGTCTTTACATGAAGGTGAGAATGTAACCTTTGATATTAAAGAAAACGAAAAGGGTCCTATGGCTGTAAATGTACATAAATTATAAAAATATTTATTGTAATTTTATTTTTGAATGTATATAGTTTATATTTATATTTCTAAAAAATAAATCAAGAGGCTATGAAAACAGCCTCTTTCAAAAAAAATTAGAATAAAATATACTTAACTTTTCTTTTTACTAATTAAAATAGTAATTCCTGAAAGTACAGAAATTGCTAATATTGATACTAGTATAATATATAAATTTAATTTATCCCCATCATTATTTTCAGTATAAAGTTCAGCATCTTCAACAGTATCTTCATTACTTGTGATATTAAATTCAGTAGTTTCAGAATCTTGATCTGAACTAATTAATTCAGCATGTTCACCACCAACAACTCTAATCTTATCTCTTCCAAGAATACTATAAAGATATTCAGCATTTTCTTCGTTATAAGGTTCTATTCTTAGCTCAACAGATTTATCAACCATTCCTGTACTTAATACAGTAAATCCTTTTTCTTGGATTTCCTTACTATTTTTATTATAAACTATATCTTCTATTTCTTCTTGTTTTTTAGCTAATTCTTCGTCAACTACAGCAATCTGTATAATCTCATCTACAGACTTATTCTCTTCATTTAATTCTGCAAAAACTGTATTAGATGATAATAATGATATTCCTATTCCTAAAATGAAAACTATTAAAAATTTAAATTTTTTCATAAAAATCACTCCCATAATTTATTTTATTATTTCATAGATATTGCAATCTTAATAGCATCTTCTTTTGTAATTAATCCTTGAATTAAATAATGAACCTCATTATTAAACCAATGTAACTGTGTATTAACACCATCTTCATTTTCTATTCCTGTTAATCTATCTGTCTTTATATATCCTATACTCCCATTAATATCAACTTCCTCAAAATCACCAAATTCATTTGATATTTGTCCCTCTTCTTGGATTATAATAAAGGACTTTCTTTCTGAAAAATAGTTGCTAATGATTCTAGTCGCATGTCCTTCCTCCAACCCCCAAGCACTAATTTCTTGAATTTTATAATCCTCTGGAAGGTACATAGGTGTAAGATAAAAGTCTCCAAACTCTACTTTTGCCTCATCAATAGTATCTATTACCCACTCTTTTTCTTCTTTAACATTTAGTATATTAGTAGAATTCTCTGGATATATATCTGTATCATCAGAATTCATAGTAATATCAAGTTCTTGCTTTTTTTCTTTATTCTTTAATAGAAGACTATTATATATATTTACTATTCCTATAATTAAGAGAAAACTGGCAGCTAGTATAAGTATTTTATTAATTAACTTACTCTCTTTTTTTAAGCACTTTTCAAAGGTTTTATTCCTAAGCTCTTCATCTACTTTAATATCTTTCATAATATCATCTGCTATATTCTTAAAATCCTTAATTTTATTTACTTCCACTCCAATCACTCCTCCCTCCTAACTTACTTTTAAGAATTTCTCTGGCTCTGTGTAATCTACTTCTTACAGTTCCTTCAGCCACATTTAAAATTTTACTTATTTCAGTTGTATTACAATTATGATAGTAGTAAAGTATAATAACCTCTTTAAATTTATTTGATAGAGCCATTACCTCTTCAAATAATATTTTATTTTCTTCTATTTTAATAATCCTACTTTCAATTCCTATATTTACATTCTTATCCTTTAGCTTATCAGTAAGCAGCACCCTCTTAATCCATGAACTTCTCATCATATCTTTGCATACATTAATGGTTATTCTAATTATCCATGTTTTTTCACTACTTTCTCCCTTAAAGCTTCCAAGCTTATTGAAAACTTTAATAAACACTTCTTGGAAAGCATCTTCAGCACTCTGTAAATCTTTCAGATACATATATGATGTCCTTAGAACATCATTACCGTAGGTATCCATTAACCTCTGTATTTCTTTTTCTATATCTTGACCTTTAGTTATATTATTCTCCTCTGGTACCGAAAGGGAATTCATAAGCTACCTCCTCTCTGAGATTCTTATACTTATTAGACGTAATAAGTTAATTTTCCGCTCCATACTTTTATAATAATTTAATTAAATTAAACAAAAATTTACTTGAATATCAATCACTATGATTGTCCTTTTTAAATATATATTTCATCTACTTACATTTTTATATCAAAAAAGTGCATAAGAATAACTATTACTCTATTGCACTTTAATTTTTCTTTAAATATTTATATTAAATTCTATAATATAGTCTATTGATACTACTTAATTAAACTTATTCAAATAACTGACGTAATTCAATCTGACCTTCTCCATAACCTTGGGGATCTGGCATACGCATAGCCCACTCAATAGCTTCTTCCTTAGACTTTACATCAATTAGAATAAAACCAGCAATTAGATCTTTTGTGTCATTAAATGGCCCATAAGTAATTACTGGTTTTGCTTCTGATTCTAAATATGAAATACGCATAGCATTTGAGCTTGGGTGAAGCCCCTTAGCCATAACTCGAATTCCAGCCTTAATTAAATCCTCATTATACTTGTCCATATCTTCCATAAGGTCTGGACTTGGAAGATTACCAGCTTCGGAATTCTTTGAAGCTTTTACAATCAACATAAATAACATAATTCTAACTCCTTTCTTTAAAGTATATATTACTAGTTAAAACTTATCTATTCTATTATTTATATATATGGTAATTATTACATTATACTTAAATATGCATTTGTAATCTATATTATTTCTTCTAAAATAATTATTATCCTTAAAACTTTAATTAATTGAATATGTATATTATAAATTTAGGTTATTAATCTGAGGAAGTCACGGATTAATATAAATTGTATTTTAAATAAACATTTTATGTATTATTTATTGTTAATTTGTAGGTATTTCCTTATCTACCGTTACAACATGATCAATTATCCAATTAGAAACATATTTTAATATCTCAAGCAATTGACTTTGTTGATTATTATCAATAATGTTATAGTCTATGGCCTCTATTTTTCTTATAAAGTCATCATGATTTAATTTATGTTCAAAAAACTTATTATATCTAATTGAAACCATATATTCTTCTTCAGCTTTAAAATGATATTTAGTATACTCCTTTAACCCTTCAACAGCTGCAATTATTTGATCATATTTATCTATTAAAAACTCATTATAATATAATTTATATGTTTTATTAAATAATCTAAATAACTCCTTATGCTGTTCATCTACTAATTCTATGCCCGTTTTATATTTATCCTTCCATTCGATCATTTTATAAATCCTCTCTAAAAATAGAATTTATTCCTTATTATATTATTTTATTTTTATCTTTTTATTAATTAAAATGCCCTACAATACACAATTTAAAATAATATTCTTATAAAATTCCCCCACTTATTTAAATTAAAATCTCCCCTTGATATTCCTCAGAATTAATTACTTTCTAATTATAAAATAATATCATAATATACTTCAATGAATTATATTGATTTATTTGGTATTATTGCTGTATATTCATTAAATCATTCGACTAGAATCAACTTTTTAATTTAATATATAAATTTCTTACTAATATTATAAATACCTCCTACTGTAACATATCTACATAAATTGTAATTTTGTGTAATTATAATATAATTTATGTTATAATTTAGTTGTAAACTATAAGGAGGTGATTATAATGAAAAGAAAATATACATGCATATTTTCAATATTTATTTTAACTATATCTTTATTTGGATGTAGCTCAGCAGCGAAAGAACCTAAAGTTTTAACAGATACTGATTTTATAGTAAATATGGGTAAGGCTTTAGAAGCTCGTTGGAAGTTTGTAGATTCAAGCGAAAGCTCAAGCGAAGTTATTGAAAAAATGTCTACTTCGGAATATCAAAGCTATCTTACTAAATGTGTTACTGCTGAAACTGATATCCTCAAATCTTATGATGATTATGTTTTTGAAAATGAAGATCTTGCAAAATTAGCAAAACAATATTTCTTTGCACTAGAATTGCAAAAAGAAGGTGTAAAGTATGCTAGAACTAACAATTATCTGGATTATGAGCAAACCTTTGATTTAGGTTATAATTATCGTGTAGTTTTAGTTAATGACTTGTACGAAAACTTCGACCTTAAAGTAAATGAGAAATATAGTAAAAACCTTAATGACTTTATTGCTTTAAGCAGTACATCAAAGAAGTTTATTTCAATTCAAGAATTTGTAAATTCTTTAAGTGAAACCTTGTCATATACTAAGGATGAGGAAAAATCCAATGAATATTCAACGTATTATAAAGCTATTATTGAAAATACTACAGATTATACTATTGATTCATTAACAATAGAAATTGACTTTTTAGATGCCTCAGGTGTTGTTATTAATCAAACCTCTGACCATCTTAAAAATTTAACAGCTGGCAAGAAGATAGAAAGTTCTATTTTGATAAAGAATGAGAATTTTGAATCTATGGAATTTACAATTACTGCATATAATAATTAATTTATCCTAACTATCAATGACTACTAACAATGGTAGTCATTTTTCACATTTAACTTTCTATATAGAAATACCTACTTAAACTTATATTAAATATTAAATACTCTTTTGGGCTATGCTTTTTTCTATAAACACATCGTGTATATTTCTTCTATAGCTTTTTGATCTAAATCTTTAAATCCTTTAATGACGTTTCCTTTGCAAGCTCTATTGGCCATTAAACTAAACTTAGATTCATCTATTCCTATGGCTTGTAGGTTGCTGTCTAATCCTAAAGTGTTAAAGAAGAAATCTGATAACATTTCTACACTCTTCTCTGCAACAACCATTTTATCTAAATTTTTGTCTATTCCAAATACATTGCATCCAAATTGATAAAACTTTGATGCATTTGTTTCATCTAAACAGTATTTCATCCAACGAGGTGTTAAAATGGCAAGTCCTAGACCATGAGTAATATCATAAAATGCGGAAAGTTGATGTTCCATTGGATGACAACTCCAAGCTTGTGCCTTTCCTCCACTAATAGATCCATTTATTGCCCAAGATGAAGCCCACATTAAGTTTGCACGTGCTTCATAATTAGTTGGATCTTTTATTGCAATTGGTGCATATTTAATAACTGTCTTCATAAGTCCTTCTGCTACAGTATCTAACATATATAAATCTTGATTCATATTGAAATAAACTTCTATAATATGAGATAAAGTATCAGCAGCACCACAGGCAGTTTGATAAGGATTTACTGAATAAGTATTAGTTGGATCTAAGAAAGAAACCTTAGGAAGCATCTTAGGATGACCATAACCAATTTTCTCATTTGTTTCTAAGTTAGTAATTACCCCACCATTATCCATTTCTGAACCTGTCGCAGAAAGAGTCAGAATTGTAACTATAGGAAGACAATCCTTTACTTCAGCCTTTCTAGTTAAAATATCCCATACATCTCCATCATGGAAGGCTCCAACTCCAATAAATTTTGTAGCATCAATAGTAGAGCCACCCCCAACAGCTAAAAGAACATCTATCTTTTCATTTTTACAAATTTCAGCTCCTTTATTTACTGATGTAATTCTAGGATTTGGTTCAATTCCTGAAAGTTCGAATAATTCTAATCCAGCCTTTTCAATTTCAGCCACAACCTTATCATAAAGTCCTATCTTCTTAATAGAACCTCCACCATAAGTCATTAAAACCCTAGTTCCATATTTTTTAAGCTCTTTCCCTAAGTTACCAAGTTGATTTTCACCAAAGTAAACTTTAACAGGTATGTCATAAACAAATTTATTCATATTAAGTATCCTCACTTTCCTTTTATTCTTCAAAAAATTCACAAAATTTATATTATTATAAAGTATCCTATATTAATACTTTACTACTTAAATTTAAATCTAAGTCAATTACTATTTTACTTATATTCTACAAATTATACTATAGTTCATATTAAAATTAATAATTTGTATATTCAAAAGTTAAAATATAGTGATTTGATGACTTTCTTTTAAATTCATTTTTTAATTAATTATATATTAATTTTAACACACTATGGCTATATATGTTAATCCCAGGTTAATAAATCTCTTAATAACTATAAAATCACCCAATATAAAAATACACTGGGTGATTTTTAATTATCTAAAATCACAATTAGTCTCATGGTCATTGACTATAGCTATTGCTTGAAGAGATTAGTAAATTGTTTTGTTCCAACAAACTTTATTCCACGTTTCTTTAAAATTTATCATTCTTTTTCAATAATCATTTCTTCAACATCTATTCTTTCCAATTTATCAGTTTTAATATTAGTAAACAAAATAAGCCCAACAATATTTAAAAGTATTAATCCCAATATAATTACTCCTACTATTTTCCAAAAAATATTCCACCTTCTATTCTTAATGGCTAACTGCTCGTTTATTCTGGCTAACTGTTCTGCAATTTCATTTCTATTATTTTCTTCTTTCATTTCGGCTCCCAATAGTTCACTCACACTTACATCTAATATATCTGCAATTTTCTGTAATGTAATAGCATCAGGAACAGATAAACCTTTTTCCCATTTCGATACGGTTTGACGTACCACATTAACCTTTATTGCCAAATCTTCTTGTGTAAAGCCTTTGCTTTTTCTGATAGCTTTTAAATTCTCATTGAACATATTTGTTCCCCCTTGTATCTTAATAGCTTTATTCTATCTTCAAACATATAATTTCTTCAAGCAATGCATTTTAACCTTTCTTTAATAACCTCAAAAATTATAATTTTTCTATTGTTTTCTTAAAAATAAATCCTTTTTCTTTAGCCAATTATCTTTAATTGACTTTCTCCATCCAATTTCAGATAGAAGTTTATACATTCTTCTAGGAAAGTTAGCTGTAATAAATATGTCTTCTCCTGATGATTTTTTTAATATATTATTTGAGAGTTCTTTAAGTTCTACATCTAGGTTTTTCTTAGGACCATACCCAATTTCCACACCTTTTAAGGCTGTTATCATTCCACCAGCACCAATTCCAAGCCCCTGTTCCCATTGTAATCCTGCTTTTTCACACCAATTTTTCATTATTTCCATAGCTACTAAATTCTGTTGTCCTTCATAAAACCACAGCTTACCAAGGAATAAACTGTAATATCCTTTTCTTTTATTATTGAAAAAACTCTTCCATTTGAATAAAGCAATTTAATTATACAGGCTACTTTTATACCAAAAAAGAATGATTTAGGAGGGGTTAAATTATAGAAAATTATATGAACCATACTCTACATTAGGTAGAAACCCAGCAGTTTATCCTGTAATCTTATTTTAAATTATAGTTTATGGATATATGAATAAGTTATATTCCAGTAGAGAAATTCAAACTGTATGTAATAGTGATATTAACTTTATCTGGCTTTTGCAGGGTAAAAAAGCTACAGATAAATTTGAAAATGTTATAACTGAAGTTGGATCCGAAAGCGAAGAAAATTATAATTACTTATCAGAACATAATCAAAATTCATATATAAAACCATAAATTTACGAAAATTCTTTTATTCCCCAATAACTAATTTTTAGATTTTAAAGAATATAATTAATATTCCCCATTAAATAACTTTTTTCAATTTATTATTTTAACTTATAACTTTATTTCTTCCACTTTCTTTTCCCTTATATAATAATTTGTCTGCTCTATTAATTAAATCATATGGTTTAATATAAATATCAGGTATTGTTACTGCTACCCCTAAACTAATTGTTATTACTGAATCTATTTTTTCATTTTTAATTGCCAATCTTTCAACTTGAACTCTCATGCTTTCTGCAATAACTAAAGCATCTTTTTCTGTAGTATTTGATAGCATTACTATAAATTCTTCTCCACCAAAACGTGCTACTAAATCTCCCTCTCTTTTAACAACACTTTTTATTACTTCAGCAACACTTTTCAANTTTATTGAAAAACAAAGTAAATATGATAATTATAACAGTATATTTAATGGAAGAAATAGTTTTTCAAAGATTGATAACGACGCTACCTTCATGCATATGAAGGTAGCACATATGCAGAATGGTAAATTAAAGCCTGGATATAATATTCAAATTGGCGTTGAAGGTGTGAATATGTTATTGGAGTTAATGTGTCTAGTGAACGTTCAGATCAGTTAACATTAATACCGTTCTTAGATAAATTAGAAGAATTACCTATGAAGTTTGAAAATGTTATAGCTGACGCTGGATACGAAAGTGAAGAAAACTATAATTACTTATCAGAACATAATCAAAATTCGTATATAAAACCACAAACTTATGAAAAGTCAAAATCTAAAAAGTCAAAAAAAGACATTAGTAAGAGAGAAAATATGACTTATATTAGCGAAGATGATTATTATATATGTTCTTTAGGAAATAAATTAATCCCTGTTTCAACTACATATATAAATTCCAAATCAGGTTATGTATCAACAATTACTATATATGAATGTGAAAATTGTAGTGGATGTCCTTATAAAAATAAATGTACTAAAGCTAATGCTAATAAAAGATTGCATGTTTCAAAAAAACTTTATAAAATATCGTGAAAAATCATTAGATAATATAACGACTCATGAAGGGAAGTTATTAAGAATGAATATATCTATACAGGTCGAGGTAGCATTTGGTGTATTAAAGCAAGATTACGGATTTAGAATATTCTTGCTTCGTGGAAGTAAAAATATAAAAGTTGAATTTTTACTTCTTTGTTTCGGGTACAATATTAAAAAATTATTTAACAAAATAAATCAAAATAGAAATAGAATATTGTTACATGAAATGAAAATAGCGTAAAGTAATGATTTTGCAAATAGGAGGTTCTAATGATACCTTCTATTTGTTGTATTTAGAATAATTTTAAATATCAACTATTACCATAAAAATTATAGATAATTGTATATAAATAATAAAAAAGGGCCGTCTACGTAAATGATAAAAAATCATTTACGAGACAGCCCCTTTTTCTTATCTATTCTTATTCATTTCCATCCAGAAAGCATTATCTTCCATATAGATAACATCTTCAACATTTCCTAACTTTACTAAGCTTTTATGTTTTTCCAATGACTTAATTTTAGTAAATAGCTCATCTTCCTGTGTTCTATTCGTTGTATTATATATATATTTTATATCTTTTATTGAAACATCTGATACTTTGTGTACTACCCAAGTTAATATATAGTTGGCATATTCATTATCCCCTGCAGAAAAATGACTTAGTAACTGTGTTGATAGTATCGTTCCTACTCCAAACATTCTCCCCTCTTTCAATATTTTTTTTAAACTTTGAAAATTTTCACATAGGAAGTTATCAGCTTCATCAACTAATATCATCTTACTTAACTGCCTATACTTTCCGTAAAGCTTACTCTCTCCTAATACTTTCATTTGTGAATAGAATATATCTAGTATTATACCTACAACTAAATTTTGAATATCTGAATCGCTATCTGAAAGATCTATTACTGTAACCCCATCAATCATATCATATAATGACTTAGAATTATCTCCATCTGGATCGAATATTTCAAAATCATATAACTTATCTAAACATGCAAATAGTTTATCTTGCTTTAAATCCTCATTATCAAAAAACTCCATACATACTTCTGCTATAGTAGGTGGTTTATTATTCCATGTATCTGGATCATTCTTTTTAATTCCATGTTTATCATATGCACTCATTATAAGTTCTTTTAGCTTGTTCTCTTGAACTGTGCCTAAACCAAAAGCTGTAGTCATAGTATGCTTCAAAGCATTAGCAGTGTGTAATGGTAATAAGTTTTTCTCCTTATTCCCTTGAACTAATTCTAATGGATTAAACGGAAGATGATATGTCTTATATACCTTAGCATTTGTAGCTTCAACAAATTCATTATCTATATAATCACCTTTATAGTCAAATATTAATAGCCCAATCTTTTTACCATCAATATTTTGATAGGTATTTTTATTTAATTGATATATAAGAGATTTAGTAAACTGAGTTTTTCCTGTTCCCATAGTTCCAATTATACCTGTATTTGTATGGTTATTTTGTATTGAATCAGTTGGATACCAAGTCACCTTAGTATCCCTATGAATATCCATTCCAAAAACTATAGATAAAGGATCATTATTTTTTGCTATATCTTCAATATCACCTGAATTATCTTTATCATATGGCACACTAGGATTTTCATCATCTGAATTATACTCATCATTAGAAGTTTTATCTACTGATGCTTCACAGATTTTACCTTTATATAGGTTATATAATAATGCATCACTTTTTATATCACTCTTATCTAATATAAAATTGTTCTTTATTTCTTCAATACTTTTTAAAATATTTCTATAGCCTGATGCTTCTGGGAATATTAATTCTAAAATCTTGTTTCCCTTATCATATTCTTCCTGCTTAAAATCATCTCCTAATTCATCAACACCAATTGAAACAAGTTCTCCATTCTTTTCAAATGATATATCGCTTTTAAAAGTAAATATAGCACCTCTTCCAATTATTTCATCTAAACTATTAGATATCCTATAATCATCATTTAATAGCTTTGTTCTTACATCAGTTTCTATAATAGAATCCCACTTTTGTTCATCCCACACATTATAAAGTTTTAATTTCTCAATACTTACAAGAACTAATTTAATTAGGAAGTCTCTAAATATCTTTGCTTGTAATTTATCGTTAATTTCTTTGCTTATATTCCTTTCTATATGGTTTCTTGTTTTGTAAGCTTGTAACTTTGCTTTTTTAGTTACATCCCCTTTAATTTGTCCAATCTTAACTTCAATTGGATAATAGTGAACATCTATATTACCATCAGCACAGCATTCTATTCCAACTAATAGCAAATCATCTGAATAAGCACCATCACCACTTAAATTGCTTACTGAGAACAAACCTTCTTTACTACTTAACCCACAACCTTTGGATACTCTTAGAATTTCCTCTAAAGAAATAGGAACCCATATTATATTTTTATTGTAAAAGTATGCTAAACTTAATTTTATAGTCGATATAATACTAAGCTTCTCTCTATCTTCGTATCCATTGCAAGAAATAATTTTTAACAACCAATCTCCATTTATAGCATTAAAGCAATTTATTACTTTAGTTATTAACTCATCATTATTTCCTATTAAGACATTTTTGTTTTCTAAGAAAGCCTTTATTACGTCCTTATATTGCTTAGTCTTTTTAGTTACTGTAATAGAGTCATATCCAGAAGATGGAGTATATTGATCACTATAATGTATAATAAGTAAATCTTTCTCTTCAATAGTATCCTTAAAGAATTGTAACCCAACCATTGGATTTATGAATGTTACCCAAGTTGAAGATTCATAAATACGATTTAATTGATCTTCTTTATATTCATCTATAGCAGTAGTTATACAACGACTATCATCATATGGTGATTGATTTTCAGCTGAACAAATTAATGCATTCATTTTAGTAGCCATTTTTAGAAGGTTATTTTTAGAATAAATAAACTTAGTTCCATAACCTGTTCTATATGACTTAGCTATTTCTTTAGAAGGAACTGATGATAATAATCCACCAAGTGATACACCCGTATTTATATTTTCCATTATTGTATTTTTATTAGAGAATTCATGCTCCATTTCGTAGAATGTTATATGACTGTATTCATACTTAGTAGTATCGTAATTCTTTATATAATAGCTAAGCTTTGAATTTATAATATCAAAAATATCATCCTTAGAATACTTTTTGTTGCTAGATTTTATTCCAAATGATAAACCTAGCTTTTCCTCAGCTTCATCAGCATTCACATAATTTTGAATATCCTCAAATACGCTATTGCCAGACTTATTATATATATTAATAATAAGTGGCCTTAACTTCCCAATTCCCTTACTCTTTAATACTTCGGTATAATAGTCTATTATCCCTTGTAAAATATCTTTAGAGTACCCTGTATTAATTAAATTAATCTTTAATGGTAGTTCTGTAGATAAGAATAAAGTCTTAAAGTGTTTTATAAATTCGTTTATTTTTTCTCTAACTAACTTTTTAACAAAGCCTCTATTCCTTTCATTAAAATTAACATCATTTATTACATATTGCTTCCACTCCTTAGAATGATTTTGTTCTACAGAGCTATAAAGCTTTTCTCCACCAAAAGATATATAAGGAATAAGGTTTGTTGAATCTAATTTATTGGCAATTTCTTTTTCTAAGTCTTCCTCATCAGAAATTACTTTATTTTTTAACTCTTCTGTTATCATAAGTTGATATGACACATTAATAGGATGCAATGGTGTTAATAATATCTGGCTAGTTGAATCCATTCCTTCAATTGTTCCAACTCTTAATAAATCAACAAATTCATCACACATATTGTCATTATACTTAATCTTTTCTAAGTTCGAATAATATATATCAATATAATATTTTAATCTTTCTGCTAAATCTTCATCAATATAAGCTAAGCTTGGTAAAGCAGCATTTGACTTATAGTATTCAAGAATTCTGTTATACGCATTTTTTAAATGATTACAAACTTTTAACTCTCTAACTTTTAGTTTCCCATTTGATTCTACAAATGCCATTCCTCCATTTTTTAAGATAAACTCTTCTCTATCAAGATTAACTTTAAATTCATCATAAGCAAAATTAACATCATCATCTTTAATAATTTTATTATCTAAAAATTTATAGCTACTCTTATACCTTAATTTATTTATCCAAATTTGTCTTCCACTAATACGTGTAATCTTAGAGTTGCTTCCAACAATATTAAAAGGAATTGTTAGATTATCTAGAATAAGATTAAATCTATATACATCTTCATTTTCATCTATTTTTATATTATTTTTTAACTTAAACTTATTAATAGAATTAATAGCTACATTCTCATCTTGGAAATTCAAAGTTATTGATGATATATCTTCTCCATATGGATTTAATGTAATTTCTGAATCTGATGTTGTCAGCGTAATATTTTGTTCCTTTTTCTTTTTATCTATATTTATAGTGTAATCAGTTCTTACAACTGTATCTTCAAATATAGATTTATCCATTGGAATAATAATTATCTTAAACTCAAACTTACTCTTTCCTGAGTACGATATCTTATAAAAACTAACCTTATCTTCTAAGTCTTCTAATATAACATTAATCTTTCTATTATTAATTTTAGCTGAAATATTCTGCCCAAAATCACACTTAACACCTTTATCTTTCATAGTTTCTAACTTATTATCAAATGCAAAAGATAATTTGATAGTATCAACTTTATCCTTATTAAAAATAATTATGTTTCTCTTTCTTTTTTGCGCCTTAGTTGGGCCTTCTTCTTTCTCCCAGTAATCTTCCTTAGAGATATTTTCTATAGAGGTACCTTCATATACGATATCTTTTTCGTCATAATTATCCATAGACTGCCTAACAAATTTATATTCTTCATTAAACCAGGCTTTATTAGATAATTTTCTTTTTCCTGCTTCATCTAAAAATTTTTCTAAATTATTCTCTATATCTCCACCATATTTATGGATATTGTCTATCTTTAAGTATGCTTGGGAATTATCATTTAACCTACTAATAGCTTCTTTCTCATCATTAATTGTATCCAGCTTATAATCTTTAAACAATCCAAATTCTTTAAATTCAAAATCATTTATATAGCCTTTATTTATTATAGATATTATATCACTATACTGTAATATTGATTGCCCTTCATCAGAGTCTTCCCTCTCCCTTCTCCTTAGGTCAAACTTTAATACATATTTTGCACTTAATGCAAGATTACTTGTATCTATAAGATAATTTATATCATTTATTAATGTCTTAGAATGGAATGGCATACCTTCCTTTTGAAAGTTTATAACTCCATCTGTTATAGTATCTTTATTACTTGTATGAATGAATAATATAGCTGAATTCTTAAATTGAGACTTAATGTTTGTACTAACTTCATTTCTTAATGTAGCTAAGAAATCTGGATTAATACCATCAATTGTAGCTGCAACAATTAATATGACATCACTAAACTTAATTGAATAGGTCGTATATTCCTCGTACTTCTCATTAACTTGATATTTAAATACTTTACTGTCAGAGAGATTTTTAATTTCTTCATATAAGTGCTTTACATCTGACTCTTTTTCAAATTGAATTTCGTATCTATCACCATAAGAAATTCTTGTCCCTTCAAAATATTCAATAACCTTTTTTGCTAAAAAATTATAAAATTGTTCTAACATATAATGCATCCCCACTATCACTTTTCTTTTCTAATACATTTAATCTTTGATAAAAATCAATTAATCTATTTCTTGAATCCTTATCTAGATAAACCCCTCTTCTTTCAAGTTCTTTTATAATGTATTGCAATCTAACCTTCTGCTCATCTTTAATACATAGTTTAGTTAATAGTATTACATACTCTTCTGTTAAGTTTAATGTCATTCCATTTCTTCCTCTGTTTCTCAAAAAATTATTTCTACAAAACTCAAAAAACCAATCATAATAACGACGACTTAACTCTATAGCATTTGTAACCTTCGAATGATGATTATGTATTAATCCATATAGTTTCTCAACTTCAACTAAAATATCATCATCAGTATCAGAGGAAAATTCATATTCTTTCCAATATTCATTTTCATCTTTTATAGCAGTTTCATACATACCTACTACTTCAGATAAATTCTCCCATGTCTCTAGTTTTTCATCATCATTCATTTTGCTAACTAATTCTTTAAATTCCTTGTAATTATACTTTTTACGGCCATCCTCAGAACAGTTTAAAATATTTAGGCATATTTCATGAGATCTTAAACTAGTTATAGCACTTTCTACTAAGCACCAACCATTTTCATAGCCTATACGCCCTTTAGAAACCTTTTCCCAATCAAATGTAAAGTATATTGGTGGTACTTCCTTTTCATGAAACATATTATTTAAATTACCAACTGACCTTAATATATAAACTACATAATAGAACTTTAAAAGAGTTACTATTTGAGAACAAAAGTCTCTATTTCTTTCTAAAATATACCTCAAATCCTCATTAAAGACAGATGTAATTTCTTCTGCGAAGTTCTTATATTGTTTCTCTCTCCTTTCACTATTTATATCTAATTCTGGTAGCTTATCTAAAATTAAATCAGATAAAACATTTCCTGTTTTATCTTCAAATACGTCTTCAATAAATTTTCCATATCTCGCTTTTTCATCAAATAAAACATCATATAGGAAATTGCCCATTTCTATGTTTTCTTCTTCTGTAGTTGAATAAACTAAAACTTTTGGATGAAACTTTGAGATGTTGTTATCTTTATCAAAGAAAACTGTTGAAACTATCTCTTTAAACTTTTCTCTTTCATATTCAGTCTCAAACTCTACCGTATTTATAATATCTGAAAAGAATGAATCTTTATTAAAGTCAGTTGTATTACAATTTAATAAGTTGCAACAAAAAGATCCTATACACTCATCAAACCTTTTTATAATATCCTTATGCTCCTTTAGTGGTCTAACATTGTATGGAACTATTAATTTATCTTTTGTTTTAGGCTTGTGTGTTGGCTTCTTAGTCGGATCCTGCATACTATAATCCTTCTTTACTCTGTTTATATCAATCTTATATACCATTATTTAATCCTCTCAAATTTATACTTACCAAACTTCTTAGTGAATTTAAATGTTTCTACACCATCAGCTATGTTTTCTTTAATATAGATCTCTTTATTTTGCTCCCCATAATTCTTTATATCTTCAATGGAGTCAATAAAGCTAATAAAATCATTTCTTTCCTTTTTTTTGGGAATATACCCTTGTCTTACTTTTGTTAATAAGTTATATAGCTTGTAATCAAGCTTAACAGTTAATCTATCAACCCTATTCTTTATAACAAAATCCAATATTATGTTTGATACAAACTTATCTAACCTACCTGTTAAAACTTTATTTTCGGATTCATCTTCGTTGCATTCTAAATATAACTTTTCATATATCTTAAATCTATTTTGTGATTTCCCCATATTTATTCTTATATTGTTATCAGATGATTTAGCATTATCCAATTTATATATAGCTTCACTTACTGAGTCATATAAAGCTCCTAATTCTGCGATATTATTAGTATTAAAATAATATAGGTATTTAATAAATTCACTATAAACAGGATCCGTATATAATTCGGTATGGCTGTTGCATAAATAATCTAGTCTCAAATAATGATTAATCAACCACTTTTGAAGTTGTTGTCTATTTATCTTAGAATTAGTAAAAATTCTTTTGAGTTCAGCCTCATCATTTAATACATCTACAACATATGTGTTATCTAATGGATATACTTTTTCTAAATATTTTCTTGCAAAATAAGGTTCTCTATTTAACCTATTTATTAAATCATCCATATCCTCATTAGAACATAACACTGGATCAACATTACTTAAGGCCTTTATAATTCTAGATGAATCTTTATTTGTAAACATAATATTTGCAGTTAATGCTTCCATATATTCTATAATATTTAATCTATCTATTTTTTTAAGAAATTTTTCTCTAGTTAAGCTATTAAAATCTGGATAAACTATAATATCGTATATAAAGTTCAATATTGATCTTGTAGTTATAGACACTTTTTCTTTTATCATTATTTCAATTAGTTTATATGAAACTCCTTTCTTCACTTCATCTTTACTTAAGAGCTCAAAGTTTTCTTTTATAGGACATCTTTTTCTTACATGGCATATGGAACATTTATCTCTATACTCTGTATAAAATCTATTACTCTCAACTTTAGCAAACACCTTGTCCATAAGTTCATAAATATATTCACATCCAACTCCATCATCATTTAGAGAGAACATATGATAATCTGCAAAATTTACATATGAAAATTTATTATTCTTAATCTCTATTTTATTAATTACATCTACCATTAATATTTGATTGTTTTCTATATAGTCTTTTAACCTGCTGAAATTTTCTCCATACTCTGAATCAATAAAGTTAGTTAATGTACCTAAGTTAATTAACAACACCTTAATCGTCTCAGAGTTATCTATATTTTCATCATTATACTCTTCTAATTCTTTGTTTAACGTTTCCAAAGATGTCTTTTTAGGGTCAAAACTTTCTGTTGCATCATTATGTACCTCTATCACATCATTAAGTTTTGGATATTTATTCAATAAATACGATAGTAAATGAGATTTACCATCTCCAGCACTACCACATACTAAAATTAATCTTCCCATTGAAGCACGTATTGCATCATCTAATATCCCTTTCAGCTCTTTTTCTATCACTCTTTCAACATGCATATATTGCTTAAATTCACTAAAATCCTCAATGTTATCTACTGCCTCTTTTGATGACATCTTCAACTTTTTCAACTCATCTAGAAAACAAGTTTCAGCCATTTTTACCCCTCCAACTATTATCTATTGTATTAATTAAAAAATTAAAGCTATCTCAGGTAAAACTAGATCAATTATTTCATAATTAATCTAGTTGTTTCTAAGCTAGCCTAAACTCTACCTACACCTAATATCCATCTATTAAATCAAATAATTTATCAATCAAATACTCTTATCTATTAATTTTACCATATTTTTCGAATTTGATCCTCTATATCCAATTATTTTTGGGATATTAACGTATTCATAAACATTTTTATCATTTTCATTTATGAATTCCTGTTGTACCTTTGGAATTCTGAATAATAATCTTAATATTAATTTCTCTTTTTCATTATTACTACAACTAGAATATACCTTGCCTAAGTTAGATAAAATAACATTAGCTTTAGATCTTGATCCTGTTATTTGAACTAAATCTAATAATGCTGCAAATTTTAAATTTTCTTCAGTATCTTTTAAAGATTTATCATCACAATTCTTCCCTATTCCTATAGAGATTTCTTTTAAGGTATACACTCTATTTGAATCTTTGCTTAAAAACTCTATTAACGTAAATAGTGCTTCATTGTGATCTTGTAATTTCACCTTTTCACTTGCTAATAAGTTCTCTAAACAATTACTTTTACTTATATAGCTAATAATATCTTTAATACTAGTTCTTAATAATAAAGCTACTATATACTTGCTATATAATTCTATATTATTACAAATTGAGTTTTCATAATTACAACATTGCAAATCAATTTGCTTAGTAAAATAAAGCTTAAGAATTTCTTCTTCATCAACTTCGTTATTCTTAATTGATTCCCAGGTAATGTTCTTCTTTATACATGTATTACATAAATGTTTGTTAGCATATCTTCTTCCAAATCCATATTGGAATTTATACATATTCTCTTCCTCAAACTTTAAATCAAAGTATTCTGCTGCAATTTCAGGATAGTCATTTTCAAAGTCTATCATTGCTTGGTAAGCAGCACAATTAGTCTCCTTATTTGAATGGTATTCTTGATTAGTAATACAGAATTCCCTAAATGATTTCTTTTTAAAGAAATTAGGTTGATTACACCATCTAGCTAATTGAACATACATACCTCTATATTTACTTTTTTTGTAATCTTCATACCTCATTATATATGGTAAAGATCCATACTTCATAAGTATCTTAATTCTTTCGAATACTAATCTAATATCTTCTGAATCTTGAGATTCATATCCACTAATAACATACATCTTACAAATCTTTGTTGAATACCTTTTCCATAATTGTACTTTTTCAATAATTAACTCTTTATCTTTTATGTGATCAAAAGCAAAAATAAAATCTCCATGATACTTTGCATCATTAAATCTTTTTGCCTTTTTATCAGTCATTAACCTTATGTCTATTCCTTGTCTAAACTGAAACTTCTTTCCAGTAGATTCTATATCATTTAAAACTTCTTCCCAGTTTTCGAAAGCCAAAATATTATCATCCCATAAATATATGAATGGTCTTGTATTATCTAAAAACTCTGATACCGGTGAATGTCTAAATACTCGATCATATTTCTTATTAACGCAAAAAGAACATTTTCTAAAACATCCTCTTGTTGTAAAACCTATAGAATAATCTAAGTAATCTGAAAATTTACTTCTTTTTTTACCTAAAGCTAATTGTTCTTCTACATATTCCTTGTACAAATCATAATATGGCATGTGATGTTCTATTTCAGGGCTTAAGTTTTCTCCGCCATCTGGAAAGAAACCCGTTCCCCCTATTTTAACATGCTCCAACTCAACTACCCACTTAGGAACATTTGTAAAAGAAAAGACTTTAGAAATAAATACTTTATCATATTCTTTTACTTCTTTATAATTATTATAAATTAAAGTAACTTCATGTCCCTTAAACTTATAATATCCTGCTAATTTCATTAAAGCTAAATTAGGATGTCGTGTACCATTATCCATTAAATCTGCATCAATTAATCCAATTCTCATAAATCCATCTCCATGAAAGTAAATAATAGATCGAAAGTCCATTCGATCTATTATTTATTATACTAATATTTATACTTAAATACAATTTCAATTTGCATCAATATAAAAAAGTAATTTATATTGCTATAAAACTAAATATTATTATTTTACTAATAGACTTGTCTAAAATAATTATATAAATTTACAAGTTATATACAATCGAATATTAATTTTAGCTTTATCAAGTATATATACCTTTCCTTTACAACTTGAC
>NZ_JABUTB010000008.1:11550-43080 GCF_021443865.1 Clostridium sp. | reverse complement strand
TCTCATGTTGATAGAAGTATAAGAGAACCAGAAGTATTTGCTAAGACAAATGTTATGGGCACAGTTAACTTATTAAACTGTGCAAAAAATGCATGGGAAACTGAAGATGGTTGGAAAGATGGAGTTAAGTTCTTACATGTTTCAACTGATGAAGTATATGGTTCACTTGGAGAAACAGGCTATTTTATGGAAACTACTCCATTAGATCCTCATAGCCCATATTCAGCTAGTAAGGCTGGATCAGATATGATGGTTAAGGCATATGGAGATACTTATAAAATGCCAGTTAACATAACAAGATGTTCTAATAACTATGGACCATTCCAATTCCCAGAAAAGTTAATACCACTTCTTATTAATAACTGTCTTCAATTAAAAGACTTACCAATCTATGGTGATGGATTAAATATAAGAGATTGGTTATATGTAGAAGACCACGCTAAAGCAATAGATATGGTTATTAATAATGGAAGACTTGGTGAAGTTTATAATGTTGGTGGACATAATGAAAGAACTAACATTCAAATAGTTGATACAGTTATTAAATATATTCATGAGAATGTAAATAGCGAAGTAACTGAAAATTTAAAGAAGTTTGTTGAAGATAGAAAAGGTCATGATAGAAGATATGGAATAGATCCAACTAAGATAAAAGAAGAGCTTGGATGGTATCCTGAAACTACTTTTGAAGTAGGTATAGTTAAGACTATAAAGTGGTACTTAGATAATAAAGAATGGATGGCTAATATAACATCAGGAGACTATAAGAATTATTATAAAAAAATGTATGAATAAACATAATATATTATAAATTGGTTTAGGAGGAAATATGATAAAATTTAATATTCCACCAATTGTGGGTAAAGAAGAAGAATATATAAGGCAAGCTGTAATGGAAAATAAAAAAATATGTGGAGATGGTCCATTTACAAAAAAATGTAATGAATGGATAATGGATAGAACAGAAACAAAGAAGGCTTTATTAACTACATCATGTACCCATGCGTTAGAAATGGCAGCGATTTTATGTGATATTAAAGAGGGGGACGAAGTAATCGCTCCTTCATATACTTTTGTATCAACAGTAAACGCATTTGTTCTTAGAGGAGCAAAAATAGTATTTGTAGATATAAGACCGGACACTATGAATATTGATGAAAATTTAATAGAAAAGGCTATTACAGATAAGACTAAAGCTATAATTCCTGTTCATTATGCAGGTGTAGCATGTGAAATGGACAAAATAATGGAAATAGCTAATAAATATAATTTATATGTTATTGAAGATGCTGCACAAGGTGTTATGTCAACTTATAAAGGAAAAGCACTTGGAACAATAGGCGATTTAGGAACATATAGTTTCCATGAAACAAAGAATTATAGCATGGGTGAAGGTGGAGCCTTACTAATAGACAATAGCGAGTTTGCTGAAAGAGCTGAAATAATAAGAGAAAAAGGAACTGACAGAAGTAAGTTTTTTAGAGGACAAGTAGATAAATACTCATGGGTTGATATTGGATCATCATTTTTACCAAGTGAGTTAAATGCAGCATATCTTTATGCTCAATTAGAAGAAGCAGAAAAAATAAATAATGCTAGGTTATCATCTTGGAAATTATATTATAATGGGTTATCAGATTTAAAGGATAAAGGCCTTATAGAATTACCTGTAATACCTGAAAATTGTATACATAATGCACATATGTTTTATATAAAACTTAAGGATTTGAGCCAAAGAACAGAGTTAATTAATTATTTAAAAGAAAGAGGAATAGATAGCGTATTCCATTATGTACCTTTACATTCATCTAAAGCAGGGATAGAATTTGGTAGATTCCATGGTGAAGATAAATATACAACTAGAGAAAGTGAAAGAATTTTAAGATTACCGTTATATTATGGATTAAAAGACATAGAAGTTGAAAGTGTAATTAATTCAATAAAAGAGTATTTTAATATATAAATAATAAGAGTTAGAGATAGGGGATTAATATGAAAGTTTCTTTTGTTATTCCATGTTATAATTCTCAAAAAACTATTGGAAAACTTATAGATATGACATGTGAACAAATGAAGATAATGGAAATAAATGATTATGAATTTGTACTAGTAAATGATTATTCTAAAGATAATACAATATATGAATTGAGAAGTATAGCTAATAAGTATAAATTTGTTAAAGTTATAGATTTAGCAAATAATTTTGGTCAACATAATGCTATAATGGCAGGATTAAATTATGTAGAAGGGGATATAGTTGTAGGTATGGATGATGATTTACAAACTCATCCATCTCAACTTCCAAAACTGTTTGCAAAATTAGATGAAGGATATGATGTTGTTTATGGAAGATATCCAGAAAAAAAGCATTCTTGGTTTAGAAATTTAGGTAGTAAATTTAATAACTGGACAGTGCGTATACTAATAGGGAAACCTAAAGATTTAAAAGCAAGTAGTTTTTGGATTGCTAGAAGATTTATAATAGATTCAATCATAAAATATGAAAATCCTTATGCTCATTTGCAAGGATTATTTTTAAGAACAACAAAAAATGTAGGTAATGCTGATATAGAACATTTTGAAAGAGTAGAAGGAAATTCAAACTATACAATGAAAAGGCTGCTTAAATTATGGGCTAGCTGTACAAATTTTTCAATAGTACCACTAAGAATGGCAACAATGTTAGGGGTAATTTTTTCTTCCTTAGGTTTTATTGGCGCAATATATATAATTATAAAAAAGATATTATATGTTAATGTTGCAAATGGATGGAGTTCTTTAATGTCTGCAATGTTGTTTTTTTCAGGATTGAATTTATTATTTATTGGCTTGGTAGGGGAATATGTAGGGAGAATATTTATTAGCATAAATAAATCTCCACAGTATGTAATAAAAGAGTTCATTAATGCTGAAAATAATGAACTAAGTGAAAGAAATATTATTGAGGGAGTAGATAATTATGAAGAAAATACTAATTCTAGGAGCAGGTAATGCACAAATTGATGCAATTAGATATTGTAAAGAAAATAATTATGAAGTATATGGATGTAGTTACACTAATAATGATAGAGGAATACCGTTATTAGATCATTTTAAACAAATTGATATAAAAGATGTTAAAGCAGTAAGTGAATATGCTAAAGAAATTAAAGCAGATGTAGTGTATTCAGTTGGTTCTGATATAGCAATGCCAACAGTATGCAAAGTAAATGAAGATTTAGGGCTACCAAACTTTATATCATCAAAAACTGCTAGTATATGTCAAAATAAAAATTTATTACGCGAATATTTAGGACAAGATTTCGCTGGTAATATAGAATATATATCAGTTTCAACATTAGAAGAAGCCATGGAATTTAATATATTCCCTTGTATAATGAAACCAGTAGATTCACAAGGGCAAAGAGGCGTTTATAAGATAAATAATAAAGATGAAATAAAGGAATTTTTCTACAAATCCATTGAATTCTCAAATTCTAAGAAACTAATAATAGAGAAATATATTGATGGACCAGAGATATCTGTAAATGCATATATTGAAGACTCTGTTTTAAAAGTATGTTTAGTTTCTGATAGAATTGTATTTGATGAATTACCTGGTGGAATAATAAAGGAACACATAATTCCAACTTCCTTTGCTAATGAAAATACAGTAGAAAAAGTAAAAGATTTAGTAGGTAGAACTGTAAAAAAACTTAATATAAATAATGGTCCAGTATATTTTCAAATTAAATTAGACGGGGATAATCCAATATTAATTGAAGTGACTCCAAGATTAGACGGATGTCATATGTGGAATTTAATTAAAAATTATTGTGGAGTTGATATTCTAGCTGCGTCATTTAATAAGCTTTTATTCAATAAAAATACAGATTTTAAAGAAGATTATAAAGAGGGTATTTATAGATTAAGATTTATGTGCGAAAAACCACATGAATTATTTGATAGAAGCAAATATAATATAGATAACAATATTTATTGTGAATGGTATTATGAAAATAATGACATTGTTAAACCTATGAATAGGTATATGGAGAAGTGTGGGTACGTAATTGAGGTGATTTAGTTATGCTTAAATATTTTATAGATGAATCAATAAAAAAATTAGTCCAAATGATATTTGGGCTAGAAATATTTGATTTTCCAATATTAAACTCTTTAAGAAAATTAGCATACAAAGCAGTTTTTAAAATGGGAAATAAACTTATAATTGAAAAAAATGTTAAAATATATAGAGTTCATCAGATGAAAGAAGGAAATATAAAAATAGGAAGTGGAGTATTACTTGGAAAGAATGTAGAAATAGATTCTTCGGGGCAAGTAGAAATAGAGGATGATGTATGGTTTTCAGAAGGTAGCCAAGTTCATTCTCATTATCATGTACTAGATGAAGATAGGACAAAGAGAGTAAAAGATAAAATAATACCAGTTTCATTAACATTTAAAGAAGGATGTTGGATTGGAGCAAGAGCTATAATATTACCAAGTGTAGGGGTTATAGGCAAACATGCAGTTGTAGGAGCAGGTAGTGTTGTAACAAAGCCTGTAGAAGATTATACAGTAGTTGCTGGTAATCCTGCTAAGGTAATAAAAAGATTAGATTATAAGGAAAAGAGGAATTAAGGATGATAGCTATTACTGGAGGAACTGGATTTATAGGCCAATGGATTTTAAAGCTGTATAGTGATAAATATAAGTTTAAAGTTCTTACAAGAAGTTTAGATATGTCAAAGGATATATATAAGCATGAAAATATAGAATACTGCGTAACAGACTATTCAGAAGATAGCTTAAAGAAAGAACTGAAAGGCTGCAATGGTGTTATTCACCTTGCCTCTATAAGATTTGATAAAAATCAAAAGGAAAAATTCACAAGATACTTAGATAATATAGTATTAACTGAGAATTTATTCGATGTATGCAATGAACTAAATATAAAAAATATTGTATTTTTATCAAGTAGAGCAGTATATGGAAATTCAGAAGAAACAGTAAATATTGAAGAACAGAAATTTAATCCTATGAATTTATATGGGGTATCAAAAGCTACTATAGAGTTAATTTCAGAATATTATAATGATAAATATGATATGAAAATCAAGTCATTAAGAGTTTCACAAGTATTAGGGCTTGGCGAACGTGAAGGATATATGTTTAGTATTTTCTTAAATAGCTGTTTAAATAAAAAAACAATATATCTATACGGAGAAGGTAAGGGAGAAAGAAATTATATATATGTCAAAGATTTAGCTAGAGCTATAATAATGTCATTAGAGAAAAATGATTTTAGAGGTTCGTATAATATAGCTGGTAATAGAACTATATCTAACTCTGAATTGGCAGAAACTATGTGTAAGGTATTTGATAATAATAACAATATAGCATACCTTAAGGATAAGGTTGAGGATTTAAGTATACAGAAGATAAATATAGATAAAGCTAAGAAAGATCTTGGTTTTGAATGTGTGTATGAATTAATAGATATGATGGAAGATATTAAAAGAACTCTAGAAGAGGAGAATAGTAAATGGGAATATTAAAAAATAGATATATGCAATTACATATTGCTATTTTAATTTATACATTATCATCAGTATTTTCAAAGCTTGCATCTGATTCACTTGGGATGAATGGATTATTTGACTTTAAAACAATTTTAATGTTAGGTGGATTAGTATTTATATTAGGATTATATGCAATTGTATGGCAACAAGTAATAAAAAATATAGACTTATCTGTAGCGTATTCTAATAAAGGTATATCTATAATGTGGACTTTAATGTGGTCTGTAATTTTATTTAATGAGAAACTTCAATTTAAGAATATATTAGGAGCAGTAATAATTATAATAGGGATAATGGTGATTAATTATGATAAGTAGTAGTTTAGCTATAATAATAATATTAATTTCTTCTTTTATAGTGGCAATATCTCAATGTATTTTAAAGAGTAGTGCTAATAAAAAACATAAGGGTATAATTTGGGAATATTTAAATTTTAGAGTTATATTTGGATATGGATTATTTATGATAGCTTTATTATTAAATGTTTTTGCATATCAGGGAATACCATATAAGTTAGGACCAATTATAGCTTCTACTAGCTATATATTTATAATGATATTAAGCGCATTATTTTTGGAGGAAAAGATTACCAAAAAGAAGGTGTTTGGGAATGCATTAATTTTATTAGGTATAATTATATTTGCTAATTAAAGTATTCTACAAGTTTAAAATATGAAATGTGGTCATAAAATTGATGAAGAAGCTTAACAGTAACTTTTACTATAAATAGTTAAGTTGTTTATTTATGAGTATAAAATTAATCTTTACTATACATGTGATTGGTGAAATTTTATATTTTTCAAGAATATCATTAATAGGGAAATGTGGAATATAAAGATAAATTTATTATATGATAGTCTAATTAGCTTTAGAGTTAATGTATTAGATTGGACTAGAAGTATGAGGAGAGTAATGAATAAATTAAAAAATATGTTAGAAAAAATTAAAAATAATTATATGGATGATGAAGAAAAACGATTTTGTTATGATTTATTAATAGTAGCTTTTATTAATGCTATGTTTTTAATTGCTTACTTCAAACTTTTCCGAATATATTTTGTTATGAATGATGATACTGCAATGGGAGGATTAATGGCAGGAATCCAGGGGATGTTTCCGGGATATTCAGTATTCGTTAACTTTATACCATCGTATTTAATCTCAAGATTAGCTATGGTATGGGGAAATATAAACTGGTTTGGAATATATCTATTAGGTACTTGCTATTTATCATTTACATTCATTGGTGTAGTTATATTTAATAAAATGAAATTAAAAATTGGAAGTGCTATATATATTGCTATAGGTGCCTGTGGATTCATTCCAATTTTAAGATATTTTACATTTACTACAATTGCTTATGTTGCTATATTAGCAGGAATTGTATTTATAATACAGGGATATTATTCTAATATTAAGTCAATTAAATATAGTTTATATATATTTGGAACATTAATGTTTATAAATGGATCCTTTATTAGATACAAATGTTCATATACCGGAATTGTATTATTTTTAGGATTTATAATAATGGAATTAATAAAAGAGAGAAAAACTAATATAAAAAAAGTAATGATATTAGGGTTAGTCGTATTTATTGCTTGTGGATTCTCATTTATTTTTAGAGCTTATAGTATGAATAAATATTATAAGGATATTGTTTGGAATGAATATATAGAATTTAATAAAGCACGTTCAAATTTAATAGATTTTGGATTACCAGATTATAATTTGAATAAAGAAATTTATGACAGTGTTGGGTGGAGTGAGAATGATTATAATATATTTAATGCATACTCATTTCCAGAAGAAGAAAAATTTTCAACAGAGAATTTAGAGAAGATTTATCAATATAAAAAATCTATGAAAAATAGCATTGACTTTACTGGGGCTATTAAGAGTTTAATAGAGAATATAGATAAGGAAATTACTATACAGATATGTATATTATTTATAATAATTATAAGTATATATAACATATACTTTTCTAAAAATAAAATAATGAGTATATTTGTAGCTATATTCCCATTTGCCATGCATATGTTATTTATTTTAATTAATAGAGCTCCATATAGAGGGGTTTATCCACATTATTTTATGGCTGTGGTTTTATTATTATTAATAACAAATAATTATAGTAAATTAGATTTTGATAAAAAATATGTTAAAGTATATGATAAATTAATTAATTGTATGGTATCTATAATAATAGTTACATCAATAAGTATATCAATTAATCCGTTATATAAAAATTATAATAATAGAAAAAATATATCAGATAATGAATCCTTAAGACAAAGTATAGAGATATATCACACTTTATGTAATGATAAAGATAATATATACTTAACATCAATGAACTATAACGGAAGTCTTGTAAGAGAATATTCTATATTGCGTTGGAATCCCCAAGGAAGTAAAGAAAATGTAATAAGTGTTGGTGGTTGGGGAAGTAGAAGCAAAAATATTAAGTATGTTAAAGAGTTAAATGGAATAGATAATTTAATTTATGATTTGATTAAAAAGGATAACTATTTCTTTGTAGATAGAGGCGATCATGTAGGTATGTACATAACGTATTTTAAAGAAACATACAATCTTGATGTGTCATTCGATATAGTAAATACTATGTATACTACAAATGTATATAAGGTTAATATTATAAATAATTATGATACTAATAATATTGATAATAGTGAAGGTACTGGCAACACTGATAGTGTTGATGTTGTAGATATTAACTTATAAAAGAAGTTATATATTATAGTAAAATAAGGGGAGGAATAATGGATAAGTATAAAAATATAAGTTTAAAACTTAGAAATATACAAGAATATATACTAACATCAATAATAATTATAGTATTTATGTTATGCATATATTATTTAAAAGGGTTATACCCATTTGGAAATAATTCTATTATATATGCAGATATGGTTCAGCAGATAGCCCCATTTTATTATAATTTTTATGATATTATAAATGGAAGTGCCAGTATATTTTATGATTTTAATACGGCAATGGGATTTAATATATTTAGTACAATATCTTCATATTTTTTAAGTCCATTTTCTTATATAATTCTGTTATTTAAACGTGAAAATATAATTTTAGCCATAAATATAGTATTTATGGCTAAAATTATTGGATGTGGATTAAGTTGTACTTGGTTATTAAAAAAGTATTTTAATAATTTAAAAACATATTGGGTTGTTTTTTTAAGTCTTTTATATGCTTTATCTAGCTATAATATGATAATGTATCAGATTATTAATTGGTTAGATATAGTTATTATTTTCCCTATATTATTAGTTGCTTTAAGAAGCTTATTGGATAATAAAAAGGTTACATTATATATAATTACATTAGCATTTATAATGTTAATGAGTTATCAATTAGGATTTATGGTAATACTATTTATACTATTTACATCAGGAATATATATTAAATTATATGTTGAAAAAATGGATAGAAAAAATAGAATTTTCTTATTAGGAGTTGGAACAATAGCATCAAGTTTAATAGCTTTTATTAAAATATTACCAGCTATTATTCAGACCTTTGAGTCTAGTAGAGCAGGGGGGAATATAAATGGTATATTAACATCTCATACTAGTTACATGTATGATAGAATATCATTTCTATTCTCTGGAGCAATAATATATCCCTTAATATTTTTATTGATTTTAAAATACAAACAAAATAAAGAGTTTTTAATATTGACATTATCAGCTCTGATGTTAACATTATTACCTGTAGTTGTAGATCCTGTAAATAGATTATGGCATATGGGATCATATTCAAGTTTTCCATTTAGATATGGATTTATACCAATCTTAATTTTTATAATTATGGCTGCATATTATATTAATAAATATGAGAGTAAGACATTTAAAAATTATAACTTTCAAAAGGGAAAATGTTTAATTGAAATTGCACTATTAGCAATAGTTATAGTAATTTTAATATTTATAGAGAAAAAATATTACGTTGAGATTCAGCAAGCTGTAAGTAGTTTAACTTTATATGTTAATTTAAAAGTTTTTAAATTACTATTATTAGCTAGTGGCAGCATTTTATTGGTTTCTTTAATTATTTTTATTATTGAAAGAGGCAATTATAATAATATATTTGTAAAGCTAGTTCTTATAATTCTTATGAGTAGTTACTCATTATTTAATTTATATAATTATATAGGTATAGAAAGTATGATGAATAGAATTAGTGATAAATATAATCATATGAATAATATATATGATTATGAGTTTAATGAGGAAAATAATTATTATAGAATTAAAGATAGAGATCAAATATATACTACATATACAGCTAATACACCATTTGTTATTAATAAAAAAAGCTTAGCTCATTATACTTCAGTGAACAATAATAATCATATGTTAGTAATGAAAAAACTAGGATATGGATCAAATTGGACTAGAACATATGATGGAGGAGGAACGTTATTTACAGATAGTGTATTTAATATTAAATATGTAATTTCTAATAGAGAATTAGATAGTAGTATTTATAAGTATGTTAATGAAACTGATGATATAAAAATATATGAAAATAAGTTCTATATTCCGAATGGAATAAAGATGCTTAAAGATAGTATATTAAATGATGTATTAGAAGCTAATAGTGTATTTGAAGCACAAAATAATATATATAAGTCTATAAGTAATGGTAATGAAAATATAATTGAAGAGTTAACTGATTTTAACTTAATTAACTTAAGTAAGGAAGAAAAAGAAAGATATCAAGCTTTTAGAAAAATTGATGAAAATCAAAAGGCATATATTGAGTTTGAAATAGATAGCTTAGATAAAAATCAATTATATTTAAATGTTCTTAAAGATTTGGAAAATTCTAAGAATTCAGCAGTATATAATAGCTTAAAAATATATATTAATGGAGAACCATATAATAGCTATTTTGATGGCATAGAGTCAAATGAATTTCCAACTGAAATAAATAATGGGTTATTAGATTTGGGGCAATATGGGGATGAAAAAGTAAAAGTAGACATTGAAGTTATTAAGAATTTTGAAACTAAGGAGCTATCAATAGGATTATTAGATATAGATAAGTTAGAGTTGTTAGCTAATAAATATGCCAATGTAACCTCAGATATTAGTGTAAATAAAAATAAAATTAAGTCTACTGTAGATGGTAAATTAGGTGAAAATCTATTTATAGCAATACCATTTGATAAGGGCTTCAATAGCAAGATTAATGGTAATAGTGTTACTATTGAAAAAGCTTTTGATAATTTTATTTCTATTCCTTTAATTGAAGGGGAAAATAGAATTGAGCTTATATATATACCAAAAGGGTTAATTTTAGGTAGCATTATAAGTTTTACTACAATATTAATATGTATAGTAGTAATAATTTTAAATAAAAATGGTATAAAACTTAGAACAGATATCTACGAAGGAATAGCATATTATATATATATAATTATTTATTCACTGACTATTTTAGTAATATATATTATACCTATAATATTTTTTATATACTACTGGATTAGTAGGTAGGGAAAACATTGAATATTATACAGATAGATAAGAATATCTTGTTAGTATTTTTTTGTTTGCATAAATAAGTTTAAGTAATAGTATAAAAACATATATATTTAATTGTTTATAACAAGAAATATTACTGATAATGTTTAGAAAAATAAAAAATATTTTGGTAAAGACCGTAATATTCATTGAAAAATAGAAATATAAGTAATAATATAAATATAGGGTTATTTATATTAGATAACCTTTTTAGGGCAAATGAAATATCCCGACAGTGATGTCGGGATATTTTATATTGTATTCTTATTTAATATCATTAAATATATAATCTCGCATTTGCTGTTTGGCTGTTTCTATATCGAAAGTTAAATAATATACTCCATCAATCATAGCCCCTTCACCATAGCCATCTCTTGGGAATCTATCTTGTTCTAGATTGTTACCTATTCCAAGAACTTTTGTGCCTAAAGAAAGAATATCTCCTGCATTTAAATTTGTTTGTACATATGGAAGAACTTCATTTAATAATGAGTTATATGATGCAACAGATGCAGATGTTAGACTATTAAATAAAGCTTCAAGTACTGTTCTTTGTCTTTCAGTTCTCTTATAATCGCCTCCATCTGTATATCTTATTCTTGAATAGGCAAGTGCTTGAGTTCCATTTAAGTGTTGAAGTCCAGAATAAGAAACATAAGGAGAGGTTGAACCTTCTTTGTTATTAATATCAGTTATATAGTCGTTTATGTATTGTAATTCTTCATCTGTAATATCTATATCCACCCCACCAAGAATATCTATTATTATTGGTAATGAAGAAAAATTAACTGATACAAAGTCTTCAATATTTAATCCAAAGTTTTCATTTATAGTTCTAATTGACAGCTCAGGACCACCATAGGCATAAGCATGATTTATTTTATCTTGGCCATGGCCATTAATATATACATATGAATCTCTCATTATAGATGTTAATTTAACTTTATTATGAACTGGATCTACAGTTGCAATCATAATAGAATCTGAACGACCAGTTTCACCATCAGTTGAATCTAGTCCAAATAAGGCTATATTCTTAATTTTATTTATATTAGCATATTCTTTTAAATCATCTTTTCCAATTCCTAAATTATCTTTATTTAAATCTACATTATCCATCTTATTTAAAAGACCTATAAAATATCCTCCACCTAATACCGCTATTGCAAGTAATACACATAGAAAGCCCATAAATATTTTAAAACCAACAGATTTCTTTTTTCTCTTTTTTCTTTTTTTTACATTACTAGTATTTTCAATACCTGGCATAATTACACTCCCTTTCAAAGATATATTTTATCATAAAGCTATGATATCTTTCAATTCTGTAGTAAAATTTTTAATAAGTAATTAAGAAATAAAGGAGTAGAAAATGAAAGTACTGCAGATATGTTCTTTTTATGCAATAAATAATTTATATAGAAACTTATTTAATGAGCTAAATAATATAGGTATAGAGAGTGATATTTATATTCCCTGTAAACCTAAAAACATTCCAGTTAAAGTCGAAGAAAATGAATACTATTCTGGTGTATATAAGAATGGAAATAGTATATATGAAAAATTTATAAATATAATAGGACAATATGAATTTTATAAAAAAAATAATAATATATATGAAAATTTAAAGAAAAAAGTTTCTGTGGAGAATTATAATATAATACATGCTCATTCTCTATTTGAGAATGGGTACTTAGCTTATAAATCTAAATTAGAATTTGGAATTGATTATATAGTTGCAGTAAGAAATACTGATGTAAATGGATATTTTAAAGAGGCTAAGCATTTAAGAAAAATAGGTATAGAAATAATGAAAAATGCTAAAAGGATAATATTTATATCTCCAAGTTATAAAGAGTTTGTAATAAAGAATTTTGTTAAAGATATAGATAAAAGAGAGATAGTTGAAAAATCTGAAGTGATTGCTAATGGAATAGATGATTTTTGGGTTGAAAATATATCTACTAAGAAAAGACATATAGTAAAAGAAGGTGAAGTCCACTTAATACAGCCTTGTAGAATTGATAAAAATAAAAATATATCAACTTCTATAGAAATAACTAAGGAATTAAGAAAAAGAGGTTTTAAAAGCTTTATTAATATAGTTGGTGATGGAGCTGAAAAAGAGAATTTAATAAAGAAATATAGGAATTTAACCTATGTGCAATTTAATGATAAAGCTAGTAAGGAGGAACTTAAAAATTATTATGATAATAGTGATATATTAATAATGCCTTCTAAGTATGAAACTTTTGGACTTGTTTATCCTGAAGCAATGTCTAGGGGATTACCTATTGTTTATACCAAAAATCAGGGGTTTGATAAATATTTTGATGATGGTGAGGTAGGATTTCCAATAAATTATAGTAGTATAGAAGATGGTGCAGAAGCTATAATAAAGATATTAAAAAATTACAACTATATGAGTAATAAATGTATTGAAAATAGTAGATTATTTTCTTGGAGGAAAATTGCGGATAAGTATATAATAATCTACTTAGAATAGGAGGGTTAATATTGAATATTTTAATTATACCTTCTTGGTATAATACTGATAACAATCCAACTAATGGAAGTTTTTTTAGAGAACAAGTTTATGCTATAAAAGAAAAGGGAAATAATGTAATAGTGGCTTTTGTGGAAGTTAGACTTTTATCTGATAAAATTTGCAAGAATAAAGTAAAGGTAATTGATGATAATGGTATAAAAACTTATAGAATAATTCAAGGTAAGATTCCTAAGACAGGAAATATAGGTACAGCTATTGCTTTTAGAGAAGGTTTAAAGAAAATATATAAGGAAATAATTAAAGAAGAAAATATAGATATTGTTCATCTTCATTCTTGCATATGGGGTGGACTAGGGGGAATCTTTGTTGCTAAAAAGCTAAGAGTTCCTTTAATTATAACCGAACATAGCTCCTATTATGGTAGATTTAATGTTAATTTTTTTGAAAGGCAGATAATAAAATATTCCTTTAAAAATGCAAGTAAAGTAATTTCAGTAAGTAAATATTTAAAAGAAACTATTTCAAAATATTATATAGGTAACATAGATGTGATTCCTAATATGGTAGATTGTAGTGAGTTTTCATACTGCAGATCAAAAACTAAAAGTAGTAATGATAAGTTTACTTTTCTATCCTTATGTTACTTGAAAGCAAATAAGGGAGTAGATATACTAATTAGAGCCTTTAGTAAGTATTTTAAAGGCGAGGAAGTAGTACTTGTAGTAGCTGGTGATGGGCCAGAAAAGGCGAATTTAGAAAAATTAGCATTAGAATTAGATATTTCAGAGCAAATAATTTTTAAAGGAGCCTTATCACGAGAAGAAGTTAAAAATGAAATGAGTAATTGTAATGCCTTTGTTCTTGCAAGTAGATTCGAGACCTTTGGAGTAGTGCTTATTGAAGCTTTAGCAAGTGGGAAACCTGTTATTAGCACTAGAAATGGTGGAGCTAATGATATTATTAATGATTTAAATGGAATGTTAGTAGATATAGATAATATAGATGAGTTTGGTGAAAAAATGTATTATATGTATAGAAATTATAATATGTATGATAGCTATAAAATTATGGAACTTTGTAACGATATTTATAGTAAAGAAAGAATTATACAAAAGTTGTTAAATATATATGGTGAAATTAATGGGAAATAATTTAAAAAATGTATTAATTTATTAAGTTTATTACTGTTAATTGAATATAATTTTATTGTAGTATATAATTTATATTGTCATTTATGTAGAAAGGTGGGGGAGCGTGTGAAATTAAGTAAAAATTATACGAAATTAATTGCAGTTATATTATTAGGTACTGTTTTTAGTTTTGTAGTACCAACTTTTAATTATAAAGCTTATGCTAATACTTTAAGCAGTTCTGAAAAAGTAGAAGCTATGCTGAAGGAAATAATTAATGAGTATGGTGAAGATAACATAATATTTGATGATGGAATTGTTTTAGAAGAAGATGAAGTAATACCTTTAAATAATTTATCAGAAGATCAAAGCATTAATTGGACAAGTATGGATAATGGTATTTTACAAGTTACTGAGGATAGTGTAAAACCTGTATCTTCAGGAACTACTTTTTTAATTGGGGAAAGTAGTGGAAAGTATTATGTTAGACAAGTTTATGTATCAGAAAATACAATTTCAGCTAGAACTTCATATTCTAGCTATAATAACTATAATGCTAGAAAAAGTCAATATGTAGTATATTTAGATCCAGGCCACGGTGGTAGTGATCCAGGATCAAGTGGAAATGGAATAATAGAAAAGAATCTTAATTTAAGCCTTGCTCTAAGAGTTAGAGATAAACTTCAAAGTATGGGTATTGCTGTTTATATGAGTAGAGATACAGATAAGTTTGTTTCTTTAGAGGATATTGCAAAGGGTGCAAATGCAGTTAATCCAGATGTTTTTGTATCAATACATCAAAATTCATTTACTGATCCTTCAGCAAATGGTATTGAAACATATTGGTATAAGGCAGATATTGATAAAAAATTAGCAAGTAATATACAAAGCCAGCTAGCCGCTAATACAAATGCAAAAGATAGAGGTGTAAAAACTCAACCTTTTTATGTTATTAAAAATACTAATATGCCTTCAGTACTAGTAGAATGTGGATTTATTTCTAATCCTGATGAAGCTAATCGCTTAAAAAATTTAGATTATCAAAATAAAATTATTAATGCAATAGCTGATGGAACTTATAATTTCTTGAAGAATAATGTTAGTTTAGATGCTTTAGTGGCTGAAAGAGTATATGGAAGTACTAGGTATGAAACCTCATATAACTTATTTAATAAGGGATGGCAAACATCAGATACTGTAATTTTAGCATCAGGAGTAGATTACCCAGATGCGTTAACAGCTACACCTTTAGCAGGCAAATATAATGCTCCTATTTTATTATCAAAAAATACTACGCTTGATTCACAGCCGGATTTAAAATTAACATTGATTAATAAGAGGGTTAAGAATGTAATTATAGTAGGTGGACAAACTGCTATTCCACAAGTTATTCAAGATCAAATCGCTGCTCTTGGAATTAATGTTAGAAGAATTGGTGGAAGTGACAGATATGAAACTTCTGCTTTAATAGCATCTGAGATTGGAGTTAATAATGGGGAAGTTGCGTTAGCTTATGGATTAAGCTTTGCAGATGGATTATCAATAGCTTCTATAGCAGCTAAAAAACAAATGCCTATATTATTAACAAAAAATAATATAATTCCAAATGCAACAAAGAATTTTATAAATAATAATAATATAAATAAGACTTATTTGGTTGGATCAACAACTGTAATTTCTGAACAAGTTGCTTCTCAAAGTAAAGGACCAGAGAGATTAGGTGGAGCAAATAGATATGAGACTAACTCAATAATATTTAATAGATTTAAATCAGAAATTAATTTAAGTTCTATTTACATAGCTTCTGGACTATCATTCCCAGATGCTTTATCAGCTTCAGCAATAGCTGCAAAGAGTGGTAACTTTGTATTGTTATCTAATATAAGACAATCTGAAATAACAGTCAGAAACGTTATTACTGATGCAAAACCTTATCTAAATAATATTTATGTTCTTGGTAGTAATGTTGTAATTTCAGATAATATTTTAATTGGATTAGGAATAGATATTATAAGATAATAAAAATGGAGCTGATTTACAGCTCCATTTTTATATGCCTGATAAGTGTAAAAAAGAAGAAACTTTAGGATCAGAAGTTAGACATCTAAATAATCCAGGAACGGATTTAAATCCAATTCCTTCTCTTATCATATCTTTATTATCTAAAATATATTCATTACAAGCATTTAAAACTTTATTTTTTTCATTTATACTGTCTGATACACTTTCTATAAGGTCAGCTTCAGGAATTTTATTTACCTCAGATTGAGGAATAAAAAATCTACAATCTTTAATAAATCCATTAATATATAAGTTATTTAATAACTGGCCTGTAGCTAAATGTTGTGGATGCGTATCATATTTATAACTATGAGTAATGTGAGTTACATTGTTAAAATTACTTTCAAAATAATCTATGGTATTAACTATAATATTTTTATTAATATTATTTTCAGGTTGCCCTAGTAGTTTTATATTACTTTCTAAAACACCTAATTGGGATAAGGCAGCTTTAAATTCATTTATTCTAAGTGCTATTTTAGTTTGATTATCAATATTTTTATATCTACTCCAGTTAAAGACTTCAGAGCCTGTCCCATCAGTTATTAATACAACATATACATTTTCTTTTCCTACGGCTTCAATGGCATCTACTATAGTACTTCCTGCAAAGAGTGTTTCATCATCTTGATGTTGAGTATAAAATACTACAGTATCTCCAAATAAATAGGATTTAGCTCTATTAACTGCAGTTGTATTAATATTTCCAAAAATAGTTGCACTTTTTGAACCAGCTATAACACTTTTATCAGAATCATTTGAAATAAGCACAACAGGTTCTTTTAAAGCAGATGAAGTGAGAGCATCAATTAAAACATCAGATTTACTTAAGTTAACATGTGTTTTATTAGGAAAAAACTTATTTATAACATTTTTATTAGTTTCGAATCTATTTATCCCAGAAATTCTTTCAGTAAAAGTATCAAAATATGAATTTATTACTGTAGCACCACCTATGGAATATGATGTTACATTTCTTCTATATGTAGTACTTTGTCCATTTGTAAGTATTACAGGATTTTGTCTAGAAGCAGCCACAGGAGCTATGCTCATTGCATCAGCCTCACCTTTTAGACCATTTACATAATATATTTCGTCAACACCTTTTATATTTTCTATTTCATTTGCAACAGCTATTGAAGTATCATATCTATTAGCTCCAGATAATCTTTTTACCATTTTACCCATATTTAACAACTGAGTTTCTATTTTTGCTGATATAACAGTTTCACCACCAACAATATATATCTTATTGGCTATTTTTAGCCTTTCAAGAGTAGTGTAAGGTATAGAATTATCCCTTGTTAATAGTATTGGTGAGTTTAAAGTTCCACTTAATCCACTAGCAGATAAACCATCAGCAGTTGAGAGTCCATTAACTAATATTGCTGTAGTATAATTCATTGTATCAGCAATTATTGCTGCTGTTTCATACCTATCATAACCATTTATATAATTTAAATCTAGTGAATAAGTTTTAGATATAAATAGATTTGATGTAATGGTTATGAAGAAGAAAAGTTTTATTAGTTTTTTTTTTCATATAATATCCTCCAAGGTTAAATTATGACAACTTGTATATTATAATATAAATAAAAGTTTAAAAGTATTCTAAAAATAAAAATTTAATAAATATTTTAATTTTAATTACTTTAGTTGTGGTAATATATAATGAGGTCAAAAAATAATTGAAGAGGATAAATAAATGAAGGGTTTGTTTAAAAAATTTATTGAATTTGCTATTGGAAATGGAATCGTATTAGTTTTAGGTTTTATTTCATCACCTATAATTTCTAGATTAATAACTCCAGAGCAATTAGGAAAAGCATCTATGTTTACAACTTTTACAAGCTTAATTATTGTAGTTGTAATGATGGGAATAGATCAAGCGTACATAAGATATTATTATGACGAAGATGAAAATAATAGGGGAGGGTTATTAGGTAAAAGCTTATTTGTAACAATATTTCTAAACCTCATAGTAACGGGGATTATACTATTTTTCTATAAAAGAATATCAATATTTATAGTTGATGAAGTTTCATTCCCAATAGTTTTATTAATTTTAATTCACACTGTTTTTAGCATAATTTCAAATTTTGCTATGATCCATGTAAGAATGAAACAAAAGGGCAAGTTATACTCATTATTAAATGTAGTTAACAAAGCCTCTTATTTAATTTTTATAGGTTTGTTATTTGTAATTTTTAAGGATAATTATATGACTATAATTATTGCAACTATCCTATCTAATTTAGTAAAAACATTATGGGCTATAATCAGTGAGCGAAATGATTGGAAAAGAATTAAATTAGTAAATAAAGTTAATACTACAACTAAAGAACTTGTAACATATGGAACACCATTTATATTTTCTATGGCAATAACGTGGGTATTTCAATCAGTAGATAGAATTTCACTAAGGATATTTAGTACTTATGAAGAAATAGGTCTATATACTGGAGCAATGACTATTATTGCATTATTGAATAATTTCCAAGGTGCTTTTACTACTTTTTGGACCCCGGTGGCTTATGAAAAATATAAAAACAATCCTGAGGATATAAAGTTTTTTAGTAATATAAATCAAATAGTATCAGTAGCTATGTTACTTCTATCAGTAGGTTTAATTGCTACAAAAGACATTGTTATTGGATTGTTAGGAGTAGATTATAGAGGAGCACAGTTTATATTTCCTTTCTTAGTCTTCATGCCAATAATGTATACTATTTCTGAAACTACTGTTCTAGGAATAAACTTTAAAAAGAAGACAAAATATCATGTTTATATAGCTAGTTTTTCAGCTATATTCAATATAATAGGCAATATAATATTAGTTCCATCATTAGGAGCTAAAGGAGCAGCAATATCAACGGGACTTTCTTATATAGTTTTCTTTATATCAAGAACATACTATGGAAATAAGTATTATAATATTAAGCTTCACTTAAGTAAATTCTGGATTTGCACAGCATCAGTATATATATTGGCTACATATTCTAGTATATACAAATTTAATTATGTAATTTTACTTTTAAGTATATTTAGTGTTGTATTAATCATGTTTATGTATAGAGATATAATTAAGGAAATAATTAAAGCTATTTTTAAAAAGAAATAGCTTTATAGACAATTTATACATAAACATATTATAATTAAGAAAAATATAATGCCTGTTTAGGCAAAATTTAAAGAGTGCTCTTTTGTGAGGTGTGTTATGAGAATATGTTATTTAGGGGATGCAAATAGTATTCATACAAAAAAACTATGTTGTTTTTTTAGAGATAAAGGATATGATGTATCTGTAATTTCGTTAAATGATGGAGAAATAGATGGAGTAAAAGTTTATAGTATGGAAATGAAAATTGAAAATCAGGGGAATTCAATTTCTAAAATCAGATATTTAAAGAATATCATGAAAATTAAGAAGATAATTAGAAATATAAAACCTGATATTTTACATGCACATTATGCTACAAGCTATGGATTAATTGGAGCTCTTTCTAAATATAAGCCATATATAGTTTCTGTATGGGGAAGTGATGTTTATGATTTTCCTAATAAATCTTTTATTCATAAAGCATTGCTTAAATATAATTTGAAAAAAGCAGATATAATATTATCTACTAGTAGAGCTATGGCAAAAGAAACTAATAAGTATACAGATAAGAATATTCTAATAACTCCATTTGGTGTTGATATAGATATGTTTAAACCTAATAAGGCTAATAAAGAAAAAAATAGTGATATAGTTATAGGAACAGTTAAAACATTGGAAGATAATTATGGAATAGAGTATTTAATAAGAGCTTTTAATATTATGCTTAAGAAAAATAAAAAATTGAATCTTAAATTAATAATAGCTGGAAAAGGAAGTAAGGAAGTTGAATTAAGGAAGTTATGTAAAGAATTTGATATAGAAGAATATGTGGAATTTTTAGGGTATATAGATCAGAAAAAAGTTCCAAGGGTGTTTAATAGTTTTGATATAGCAGTTTTTCCATCTATATTTGAAAGTTTTGGAGTTGCTGCTGTTGAAGCTGAAGCCTGTGGAATACCAGTTATAGTTTCAGATGCTGAAGGTTTAATGGAAGCAACAAGTTCAGAATATTCAAGCCTAATATTTAAGAAAAGGGATATAAATGATTTAGTAAATAAGATAGAAACTTTAGTATATGATAATGAATTAAGGGAAATCATGGGGATTAATGCAAGGAAATTTGTAGAAGAAAATTATAATTATATTGATAATTTTAATTATATGAATAGTATCTATTTAGATTTAACAAAAAAATTAAATTAATAAATTTATTTAAGCATTGTAAAGGTAGGTATAAATATGGAACCAGAAATATTAAAATTTGAAGATATATTAAGAGGATGTATGAAAAGATGGAAGAGTATATTAATAGTTGCTATTTTTACAACTATATTAGGTGCTTTAGTATCTGGAACATCTAAAGAAACTATAACATATCAAGGGAATTTTAAAACTTTGATTAGAAGTGATGTAATAGTAACTGATAATGGAACAGTTGTAAAAAAAGAACCAAACTTAATACAAAACTTAATAGAACTTATGAAAACAAGAAATTTTGCTGAAAATGCAATAAAAAGAACAGACTTAAATTTAACTGCACCACAGGTATTAGGTGCACTTACTTTAGTTAATATTGAGAGATCTGATTTTGTTCAGGTTAAATATTCAAGTGAAAATGAAGAACAAACTAAAAAAATTATTACTGCTATTAGAGATGAATTATTAGATGTTGCAGAAGATTATAATGAAGATGCAACAGTTTCTATAGAAGAAAATGTTGGAATTATCGAGAAAGCTGATATAAGAAATAATAAAATACTTATAGTTATAGGATTTGTAGGTGGTTTTGGATTAGCCTTTATAGTTTCATTTATATTAGAATGTATCAATAAGACTTTTAAAACTAAAGGAGAAATTGAAAGAGAACTTAAATTACCTATAATTGTTAATATTCCTAAAATTAAAAAAACAAGTCCTAAATTAGTATCTAAAAATACAACTGACTTTGATTTTAACAAGGCTTTTAATTCATTAGCTGCAGAAATAAAGTATGGTAAAAATAATAGTAAAGTAAAAAGTATAGCAATTACATCTTCAGTTAGCGGAGAAGGAAGTACTATAGTTGCTATAAATCTAGCTATAGCTTTAAGTAATTCTAACAAAACACTTTTAATTGATACTAATTATAATAATAATAAAACAAGTGAGATATTTGGAATTAATTCAAATATTGGATTGAAAGAAGTTATATTTGACCATGATAAACTTGAAGATGTAATAGTAAAGAAAAATGATAACTTACATATAATCTCAACTGGTGATGTAAATGTAAATACTATGTCTTTATTAGATTCAAAAGTATTTGATGAATTATTAAAGGAACTTAATAAAGATTATGATTATATAATAGTAGATACTCCAGCAGTTCAAGCATCAGCCGATACTAAATTATTGTTAAGAAAAGTTGATGGAAGCATACTTGTTGTTAAAGCTGAATCCACAAAGAAGGATATTATAAAATCTACAATTAATGATATAAATAACTTAAGTTCGAATCTAATGGGTATAGCTTTTAATTTTGGAGATAGATTTAGAAATAAATATTATACTTATAAGATTAAATGATTGGAGGTTATATAATGAGAGGAAGTACTTTAATTTCTTCAAGAAGAGTTAATGAAAATATAAAAAATGAATTTGACTCAATGTCTGGAGAAGGATACATTATCTATAAAAATTTTAATAAAAAGTTTGAAAAAGAAAAAGTATTTAGTGAATCAAATGATTTAGTAGCAGTGATAGATGGTGTAATATTAAATAATGATAAATTAAATAAACAATATAATAGTAAAGATAATTTTGATTTAGTAAGTAAAATGTATAAAGAAAAGGGAATAGATTTTGTTAAGGATTTACGTGGGAATTTTTATGGAGTAATTCTTGATAAATTAAGAAATGAAACTTTTGTATTTACAAACCATTTAGGAAATAAACCAGTTTATTACTATTATGATAAAGAAAAAGAAACTTTTGTAGCAGGAAGTGATCTTTTTAATATAATAGAAGCTTTAAAAAATCTTGGTATTAAGGTTAGTATTGATGAAGTTGGAGCTTATTATATGTTAACCTTTGGATATATGATTGCAGATACAACCTTAGTAAAAGAAATTAAGAGAATAGAGCCAGGAACAATATTAACATTAAAAGATAATTCATTAGAAAGTAAACAATATTTCTTCTTAGATAATGAGAATTATTTAAATGATAGTGAAGATGAAATAACCTATAATATGAATGAGCTTTTTAGAGAATCTATTAATATGGCATTTAAAAAAGATATGGATAATGGATATAATCATATAGCTTATTTAAGTGGTGGATTGGATTCTAGAATGGTTTCAATAGTTGCAAAGGACTTAGGATATGATGATATTACAACTATAACTTTTTCAGAGAATTATTCAAGGGATGAGAAAATTGCTAGAAAAATAGCAGCAGATTTTAAATTTGATAGTATCTTTAAAAGTTTGAATAATGGAGAATTTTTAAAGAATATTGATAAAGCCGTAGGAGCTAATTTTGGACAAAATATATATTCAGGTGCAATTCATTTAGTTTCAGCCAATGAAATTATAAATTTTGAAAAGTTTGGTTTTATTCATAATGGAAACTTAGCAGATGTTATGCATGGAGATTATATTTCAGCTCCAAAACATACTAGTCCTGAAATTGGAAATTGGATGTATTCTAGAAGATTTAAAAATAAGGTTGAACATATTAATCCTTTTGTTAAAGAAAAGTATGGGAATGAAGAAAGATTTGCTATCTATAATAGAGGCATAAATGGTATGTATAATGGATCAGTAAGTTCCTTAGATATATCTGAAACTAGTGAACCATTTACTAATGCTGATTTAATTTCATATTGTGGTAAAATGAAACCAGAATATAAATATAAAGAAGCATTATTCTTAAAGATGATACAAAAATATTATCCAAAAGCAACAAATTATAAATGGCAAAAATGGAATTTAAGACCTACTGAATTTAATACTAAATTTATGGGAACTTTTGCAGGAAAAATGTTTAGAGTTATTGATGGGCAAATACAATTACATTTTTCTCAAGGGAATAATATGAATCCATTTAGTAAATGGTATAGTGAAAATGAAAGTTTAAGGGATTTTATTAACAACTATGTTAAAGATAATATCTGGATATTAGAAGATTATCCTGAAATAAAAATGGATTGTGAAATAATATATAAAGAAGGAAATGTTATTGAAAAAACACAGGTAATGACATTACTTAACTTTATGAAAAGGATAAGGAATATTTATGAATAAAGAAGATATTAAATCAATATTAAGTAAGGGATTAATTCAAATATTTAGTGCTAATTTTATTAATAAAATAGTGCAGTTTATGACTGTGCTATTTCTTACTAATATTATTTCAGTAAATGAATATGGAGCATTTTCTTATGCTCAAAATACAATGAGTTTTGCTTTATTACTTGAAGGACTAGGTATTACTTCTGGAATATTACAATATTCAAGTGTAGAGAAGGAAACTAGAGATAAGTATAAGTTTTTTAGTTTTGGAATTAAAATTGGATTTGTCTTTAATGTTTTAGTAAGTGTGGCATTGATGGTTTATGCTTTTTGGGGACCTGTTGCCATTGAATCAAGTAGACAATACCTACTTATTATGTCCTTTATACCAATATTAAGTATAACCTATAATGCAATTCAAGCTTATTTAAGAGCATCCCTTAGAAATAAGGAATTTAGTAGAATAACAGTCTTTAATACATTTATATATTTTATAGCTACAGTTTCTTTATCTTTTTTAATGGGAGCTAATGGTTTAATTTTAGGAATGTATATTGCTTATTTTAGTACTATTTTATTAGGTGCATATTTTATTAGAGAAGATATTAAACTATTTAAGTTTACTAAAATAGATACAAGAGATTCTCAAATAAAGTTTTTGAAGTATTCTATAATTACAGTACTTAGTAATGCTATGTCTCAAATTCTATATTTGCTAGATACTCAATTAGTAGGAGTGTTTACTAAGAATGAAGAAATATTAGCTAGTTATAAAGTTGCAACTACAATACCTTTTAATATCACATTTATCCCAATATCATTATTGATATTTGCTTATCCATATTTTGCACAGAATAAAGATAATAAACAGTGGGTAAAAGAAAAATTATCATTATTAACTAAAGGTTTGGGAATTGTAAACTTATTAATAAGTTTAGGGGGAGTTATTTTAGCCAAACCTATATTTCATATAATATTCCCTAAATATATGGATGCAATACCTTCTTTTAGAATTCTTATGATAGGATATTTTATTTCAGGTACTTTTAGAATACCTTATGGAAATATATTAGCTAGTCTAGGTGATGCAAGAGCTAATTTGATAAATGCAATCTTTTCAGGAGTTGCAAACATAATTCTTGATATCATATTAATAAAACAATATGGAAGTATTGGAGCAGCATATGCGACTCTATTAGTATTTATAATATCATCAATTATTCATTATGTATTTATAAAAAGGCATATAAGTAGAATTAAATAGAATCGGAGGATAAAAAATGAGAGTATTATTATTACCTTCCTGGTATCCAAACGATAAAAAACCTCTTAATGGAATTTTTTTCAAAGAGCAAGCAGAAGCACTTAATAAAGAAGGCGTTGAAGTAATTGTATTAAGTATAAATATTGAGGATATAAGAAAAATAAATTTTAAAGGAAAGCTTAATAGTTTAGAAATATCTAATGAAAATGGTATTAAGATTTATAGATATAATACTTACAATTATTTTCCAAAGATGCAAGAATTATATCTAAAATATTATTCAAAATTATTAAAAAAACTTATGAGAATAATATCTGAAAATGAGGGGTATATTGACTTAGTACATATTCATTCAGCCTTAGATATTGGAATTGCATATAGTATAGCCAATATTAATATGCCTTATGTTATAACTGAACATTCAACTAAGTATTCAAGAGGACTAATTAATAACACTCAAAAAAAATACCTAGGAAATGTATTTGAAAATGCTGAAAGAGTATTAGTTGTAGGAAATGGATTAAAAAAAGAAGTTTCTAAATATATAGATATTAATAAAATAGATGTAGTACCTAATTTAGTTAAAATGCCTAAAGTGAATACTGATAATATTAAAAAAGATGATTCAGAAAAATTTAGGTTTTTTAGTTTAGGATTCTTAACTTATAAAAAGGGAATGGATTTATTAATTGAAGCTTTTAATTTGGGAAAAGATAATTTTAAGAATGTTGAACTATTAATTGGTGGTTCTGGTGAGGAAATTAAGAACTTAAAGGTTTTAATTGATAAATATGATTTAAGTGATAACATCTATTTACTAGGAGAATTAAATAGAGAAGAAGTTGCTAAGAATATGCAAGAATGTGATTGTTTTATATTGGCAAGTAGGTTTGAGACCTTTGGAATAGTATATATTGAAGCTATGAATTATGGTAAGCCTGTAATAGCTTCAATAACAGGGGGGCCAGATACATTCTTAAATGAACAATGTGGAATATTAGTAGAAAATGAAAATGTTGAAGAAATTAAAAATGCTATGATTAAAATGATCTCTAATTATTCTAAATATGATAAAGGGTATATTAGTAAATTTTGTGAAGATAACTTCTCAGAAAAAGTTATAGCAAATAAAGTGATTTCTATATATAGAAAGGTAATTGATAATAAAGATGTTACTTAGAGTATTATTGTATAATGTGTTTTTTAATGTGTTTGTATTATTTATTAATACATCAATTAGCGATGCATTATTTGAAAGGTTTTATATAAATCCTAGCATAATTAGTATATCGAGATTATTTATAAATATGATATTTATTCTGTTAATGCTTTATTATATATTAACAAAAAGAATTAAGTTGAAAATATATGAGGTAATCATTATATTTACTTTAATAGTAGGTGGAAGTATTTTATTAACACCTGAAAAATTTGAAGCAATTAAGGTTTATATAAATTATATAGGGTTATTATCATATTTTATAGTAGCATTTAATATTTTAAATAAGGATAGAGTTATTCTTTATCTAAAAAACTATTGTAATGTTTTAATGATACTTGAAATAATATCTATATTTATATTTAGAGATATAGGTTATATGGATAATTCAAATGTTATTAGAGGAATTCATTTAAGTAGAAGCACATTAACTATTTATTTGAATTTATGTATATTTGTTTATATATATTATTTATACCTTTTTAAGAAAATTAATAATAGAATAAATAAAACAGCAGTATTTATGATGTCTATAAGTATACTTATGGTACTGCTATCTAAAAGTTCTACAGGGATTTTAATTATTGCTTTATTTTTACCAGTATTTATATTTATAAAAAATGATAAAAGATCAAATATATTATTAATAATATCTGCTATTTTTTCTTCCTTACTTCCTATAATTAATTTTAATTCATCAATTTTAAATAGTATTGTAGGAGGAGTATTCAATAAAAATATTTCCTTTAGTGGGAGAAGATATATATGGGATTATGCTTTAAGTCATTTTACAACTAATCCTTTTATAGGAAATGGCTTTAATAGCATAGATTCATTATTTAAAGGTAAAGTTATACCTATTTATGAAAGGGCTGCAGCACATTCTCATAATGGATTTTTAGAGGTTTTTCTTCAAAATGGATTTTTAGGATTAATATTAATACTTATAATTATATTTATATTTTTTAAAAGCATTATTTGTTTTAGTGAATATGAAAAAAGNGGCTTGAAGGGGTGATATATAGTGGAAGGCAGTAGCACTGGTAATATACATTTTAGTGAATTTGAAAAAAGGTTATTAAAGACTTATATAATTATATTTATAATTTTTAACTCCATGGAGCCATATTTATTACAAACAGTATCAGGTTGTACTTTTTGGTTAATTGGAATTTTTATAATTATATATAATAAAAAAGGCAGGGAGCAAATAAATGAGTAAAAGTATATTATATATAACATTTGTAGACTTTAATGAGCAAAAGAGTGGGTCATCAGTTAGGCCTAAAAAAATATATGAAGCTTTAAATAGAGCAGGTTTAGAGGTTCAATTGCTAGAAGGGCAACAAAATAGAATTTATGACCGTTGGAAAAGGGTATTTAAATATTTTAAAGAAATTAGGGGAAAAAAATTTGATATTTGTTATATAGAACCACCTTCTGGACCAATATTTAATTTATGTGACCACTTACTAATGTTATATATAAGCAAAATAAAAAAGGTTCCAGTAGGGGTATTTTATAGGGATGCTTTTTGGAAATTATCAGAATACTACTCAAATAAAGGATTAAAGTCTAAAATAATTATTTTAATGCACAAATTTGATTGGAAATTAATTAAATATGTGAGTAAAGTTATATATTTTCCTTCTGAAACATTTGCTAATTATTTTGATTTTCCTAATAAAGTAATATTGATGCCGGGTGCAGAGAAAATAGAGAATCTAGCAAATGGAGAGGATAATTCATTTATTTATGTAGGTGGCTTAGATGGACTTTATGGTTCAAATTTATTGTTAGATTCATTTAAAATGGCTTATAACAAGAATAATTTGCTGAAATTAAATTTAGTTTGTAGAGAAGAAAATGATATAATAAAAAAATATAAAGATGAAGATTGGTTAAATTTATATATAGGAAAATCTGGGCAAAAAGAATTGAAAAAGATATATAATATATCGAAATACTCAATAATTTCTTTAATTCCAGGAATATACAGTGATTTAGCAGTTCCTATAAAGTTGTTTGAATACATTTCTTATGAAAAACCAATAGTATCTACAAATTGTTTAGAAATTGAAAAAATAATAAAAAAATACGATATAGGTAAAATAGCACAGGCTGATATTATTAGCCTAAGTAATGCAATTTTAGATATAACAAGTGATGTAGATAGTTATAATAAGTATAAAGATAATATAAGAACAAATGTATTAAAAGAAGAAATGTGGGATAATAGAATTACTATAATTTTAAATACTCTTTTAAATTAAGTATGCTATTATGTTTGCTATTAAGAACAGGTTTATAGCTTGTTCTTTTATTGTGTACTACATTTAATAAACAGATAGATTTATAGACAATATAATAATGTTAGTAGTATAATTATATAAGTAAATTTTAATATTAATTAAACTAATTAGTAGAAATCTTCTTATTTTGAGAAGAGGAGGAAAATAATGAATAGGCTTAAAACATTTGTACTTGTAGTAATAGATATATTCTTAGTTAATATGGCGTACTTGCTAGCTATTAATATAACAGCTTATGAGAGATTTACAGAATTTGCAACAATATATGAACAAGATATGATATTTGTTACAGTTGCATATATTATATGTTTTGCATTATTTAAGATGTATAGTTCTCTTTGGCATTTAACAGGAACTGATGAATTTTTACTAGGTGTAGGTGGTGGAATTCTAGCAGGAGCAATAGTTATTTTGTATACCAGAAATTTTGGCTCTACTATACCTTTAAATGTATCAGTAATAGGAACAATGCTAGCGTGTATTTTTACCTTAGGATATAGAATTTTATATAGGGTTTATAGAAGAGCATTATTATATATGCCATATAAATATGCAAGTGATCAAGAAAGAGTTATGATTATAGGAGCAGGTTCTGCAGGGACTATGATAATTAACGAAATGCTTTCAAGAAGAAATCTTAAATTAAATCCTATCTTATTGGTAGATGATAGAGATTTCAAACAAGGAAAGCGTATTAGTGGAGTAAAAGTTGAAGGAAAGAGAGAAGATATAGTTAGATTAGCTGAAGAAAAAGAAATTGATACTATAATTCTAGCAATTCCTTCTATAGATAATGAAAATAAACGAGAAATTTTAGCTATATGCAAAAAAACAAATTGTAAGGTTAAGATAATTCCTGGTATATATGAAATAATATCTGGAGAAGCAACAGTTAGTAAAATTAAAGATGTAGAATTAGAGGATTTACTTGGAAGAGATCCAGTTGTCCTTGATAATAATGGTATTTCAAATTATTTAAATAATAAAGTAGTATTGGTGACTGGTGCAGGTGGATCCATTGGATCTGAATTATGTAGACAAATAGTTCCTTTTGGACCTAAAAAATTAATTTTATTTGATATTTATGAAAATACAGTTTATGATATTCAAAATGAACTTAAGGATAGATATCCTAATATAAATATGGATGTATTAATTGGGTCTATTAGAGATAAAGATAGATTAGAAGAGATATTTGATAAATATCATGTGGATGTTGTATTCCATGCAGCAGCGCACAAACATGTTCCTTTAATGGAAGATAGTCCAAAAGAAGCAATTAAAAATAATGTCTTTGGAACATTAAATCTTGTTAGAACGGCTCATGAACATAAAATTGATAGATTAGTTTTAATATCTACAGATAAGGCTGTAAATCCAACTAATATAATGGGAGCTACTAAGAGACTTTGTGAGATGATTATTCAATCCTATAATACAATAAGTGAAACAGAGTTTGTAGCTGTTAGATTTGGTAATGTATTAGGAAGTAATGGATCTGTAATTCCATTATTTAAGAAGCAAATTCAAAATGGTGGACCAGTAACTGTAACTCATAAGAATATAACTAGATACTTTATGCTTATTCCTGAAGCAGCACAGCTAGTTTTGCAAGCTGGATGTTTTGCTAAGGGTGGAGAAGTATTTGTGTTGGATATGGGAAAACCAGTTAAAATATATGATTTAGCCTTGGATTTAATTAAACTTTCTGGTTTAGAGCCTAACAGGGATATAAAAATAAAAGTAACAGGATTAAGACCAGGAGAAAAGCTATATGAAGAACTATTAATGAGTGAAGAAGGTCTTCAAAATACTGAGCATAATAAAATATATATAGGAAAGCCAACCTTTGAAAGTATAGATAGTTTAAATAAAAAGTTAGAAGAACTTAAAGAAGTATTAAATGAAACTAATGATAAATTAATTAAAGAAAAAATGAAGCAAATTGTTCCAACCTATAAGGAACCCTCAGAAGTAAATGAGGCAGCTGTTACAGAAGAATAAATAATAGTAAATATGAATAAAGTAGAGGATAGATAATGAATAAATTTAATCAAATAATAAAAAGAATATTTGATTTCCTAGTATCTTTATTGGGAATAGTTATATTATCACCAGTATTTATAATAGTTAGTATTGCAATAAAAATAGATTCTAAAGGAAGTATATTATTCTTACAAAAAAGAGTAGGTAAAGATGGAAGAGAATTTAATATTTATAAATTTAGAACTATGGTAACTGATGCTGAAAAGCTTGGAAAGCAAATAACTATAGGTAATGATAGTAGAATAACAAAAGTGGGGGCATTTCTTAGAAAATTTAAAATAGATGAGCTACCTCAATTATTTAATGTTTTATTAGGAGATATGAGTTTAGTAGGACCAAGACCAGAAGTTCCTAAGTATGTTGCTTTATATAATGATGAACAAAAAAAAGTTTTAAGTATTAGACCAGGAATCACTGATATGGCATCTTTAAGATACAAAGATGAAAATGATATACTTGGAAAAGTAGATAATCCAGAAGA
>NZ_JABUTB010000008.1:3537-11394 GCF_021443865.1 Clostridium sp. | reverse complement strand
TTGGTTGTGGAAGAATATCATATAAACATGTAGAGGGATTATGTGAAAATAAGGAATTAGCTAATCTAGTTGCTACATGCGATGTGAAAGTAGAATTAGCTGAGGCTAAGGCTAAAGAATATGTTGAAAAAATGGGTGATTCTTCTATAAAGGTTGGAACCTATAAAGACTATAAGGAAATGCTTGAAAAGGAAGATATAGATGTTGTAACTATTGCCACTGAAAGTGGATATCATGCTGAAATTGCAATTTATTGCATGAACAAAGGAAAACATGTAATAGTTGAAAAGCCTATGGCTATGTCAATTGATGATGCTAATGAAATGATTAAAGTTGCAAAAGAAAATAATGTTAAATTATCTGTAGCTCATCAAAATAGATTTAACAAGCCAGTTCAAAAGCTAAGAGAAGCAGTTGAAGGTGATAAGTTCGGAAGAATAATGAATGGAACTGCTAGAATTCTTTGGAGAAGAGATGATAATTATTATAAGCAAGCTCCATGGAGAGGTACTTGGGATTTAGATGGTGGTACTTTAATGAATCAATGTATTCATAATATAGACTTATTACAATGGATGATAGGATCTGAAGTTGAAAGAGTATATGCAGAGGCTGATACTTTTAGAAATCCAATTGAAGGAGAAGACTTTGGAGCTATAGTAATTAGATTTAAAAATGGAGCTATTGGTATAGTTGAAGGAAGTGCAGTAGTATATCCAAAGAACTTAGAAGAAACTTTAAGTATATTTGGAACTGAGGGAACTGTAGTAATAGGTGGCCTTGCTGTTAATGAGCTTAAGACTTGGAGATTTGATGGTGAAGATGAAGAAGCTGCAAAGAGTGATTTACAAGTTAAAATAGATAGTGTTTATGGTAAAGGACATACTCCTTTATTTAGAGATGTTATAGAAGCTATAAATGATAATAGAAAGCCATATGTAAGCGGTGAAGATGCAATTGTTCCTTTATCAATTATTTTAGCAGCATATAAGTCAAGAAAAACTGGAATGCCAGTAAATTTCCCATTTAATAATTTTTCGAGCTCAGATATGAAATAATTAAGTAGAGACATAAATATGCATAAATGGGTAAGGTGGTTGAATGAAAAAGAAAGTATGCCATATTTCAACTGTGCATCGTGAAAATGATAATAGAATATTATTTAAACAATGTAGTAGTATAAAAAAAGCAGGCTATGATGTTTCACTAATAATTACTTCTGATAGGAATAAAAAAATTAATGGTGTTGATATAGTCCCGCTTACGAAAAGAAATGGTAGAATAGAAAGATTAATTTATAAAAGTAATGAAGCTTTTAAGAAGGCATTAGAATTAGATGCGGATATTTATCATTTTCATGACCCAGAATTGATACCTATAGGCAAGAGACTTGTTAGAAAAGGTAAAAAAGTAATATATGATGTTCATGAAGATGTTCCTAAGCAGATATTATCAAAAAGTTATTTAGGCCCAAAATGGTTTAAAGAGATAATAGCTTCAATTTTTAATAAATACGAAAAATATCAAAGTAAAAGTTTTAGTGCTATTATAACGATACTTGATGAATTAAAAGATGAATTTGAGAAATATAATAAGAATGTTATAAGTGTTAAAAACTATGCTATTAAAGATATAATTGATGAAAGCGTACCTATTGAAGAAAAAACAGATAGGGATGAATTTATAATATTATATATAGGATCTATAACTCAAATAAGAGGAATTAAAGAAATGATTAAAGCTACAGAAGAATTTAATGGTAAAGTTAAATTATGGCTAGTAGGTCAATGGGAATCAGAAGAATTAAAACTTCAGTGTGAAGCTCTTAAGGGTTATGAGAATACTATTTATTATGGAGAATTCAAAGCAAAAGATTTATACAAGTATGTGAAATCAGCTGATGTTGGATTAAGTGTATTACACCCTACGCCTAATTATAAAAGAGCTATACCTACTAAAGTAATAGAATATATGGCTTGTGAGTTACCGGTTATATTGTCAGACTTTCCATTTTGGAAAGAATTGTTTGGGGATATTGGAGAATATGTTAATCCTTTAGATATAAAGGAAATATCTAAAGCGATAGAGTTTTATATGAATAATAGAGATGAAATTATTAAAATAGGTAAAAGTAATAGAGATAATTTTGTTAATAACTTCTGTTGGGATAGTGAAGAAAAAAAATTATTGAATTTATATGATAAATTATTATCCTAATTTTAAGAAAAATTTAATATAACTATTATACATATTAAGAAAATATTAATTGTATAAATACAATAAATTCCATATAATACTAAGTGTGCTATTTATATTAGTACACTTAGTATTTTTATTTTATTCTTCAGGAGGAATAGGTATGAAGAAATCAACATTTTTAGCTATTAGTGCTGTTATTTTAGCTTTTTTTATAGTATCAGCATTTGGCAATAGTGAAAAGTTATATGAGAAAAAAGAAAACTTTGAAAGGCCTGAAGAGGCAATAGTTAATTTTATAGGATATGTAAACAGTTATGAAACTGTTAAGGAAAAGAATAGTTATTATGAAATTTTACCAAGAGAGTTCTTAGAAAGTATATCTAAGAGATATAGATTATATACTGGAACTTTTATGTTATATAGATCTATATTAGGACAAGTACCAGCACTATATAGTTATGAAATTCATGAAATAGATTATAATTCTCTTACTTATTTAAAGGAAAGTTATGAGGATTCTTTTAAGCATATAGCTAATTATAAAAGAGATGAGAATCCAAGGGTATATAGATTAGATGGCTTTGGTGTTTATGATAGTCATATTGATAAAAGTTCTATTAATGAAGATGGTACTGTTAATAATATTGATGGCACAGTAGGAGAACCATTAAGTGTATATTTAATAGTTATAGATGAAGGTGAAGGATTTGTAGTTGATTATTATTCAGTAAGTTATCAGTAGCCTAAAGTTGAGGTGAGGTTATGTTAAAAATAGATGCTAGACTTAGTACTCCAATTTATGAGCAAGTTATATTTCGAGTTAAGGAACTTATACTTAAAGGGGTCTTTAAGGCAGGAGATAAATTACCTTCAGTTAGGGAGTTATCTACAGCCTTAACTATTAATCCTAATACTGTTAGTAAGGCTTATATTGAGCTTGAAAAGGAGAATATAGTTGAAGTCATAAGAGGAAAAGGCACTTTTATAGCTACAGATTATAGTACAATTATTTCCAAGGAAAAGTTAGATAATATAATTTCTGACTTTAAGAAAATTATTTTAGAAGCAAATTATTTAGGATTAGGAGAAAAGGATTTAATTTCATTATTAAGTAATGAATATAGGCATATAAGGGGTGAAGTATAATGTTGGAGTTAAAAGATTACTCTTTTAGTTATGGAGAGTTTGATATATTAGATAATATAAATTTTTCCTTAGAGAAGGGAAAGGTATTAGGAATAGTAGGGCCTAGTGGGGTAGGTAAAACTTCTTTAATAAAAGCCATTGTTGGTATTTATAAGGGAACATCTGGAGTAGCACTTTATGATGGTGAAGAAATATATGATAATCCATGTGTTAAGAAGAAAATATCCTTCGTTCCAGATGAACATAGTAGCTTTTATTTAATTACATTAAGGGAAATAGTTAAGTTTTATAAAGGGTTATATGCTGATTTTGATGAAGAAAGATTTTATAGTATAAATAAGATATTTAAGATTCCTCTTAATAAAAGATTTTTACAATTATCTAAAGGTATGAAGATGAGGGTAAATTTAATGATAGCTTTTTCTTTAAATGCTGAATTATTGGTTTTAGATGAACCAACTTCAGGGTTAGATCCAATATTAAAGGAAAAGGTTCTAAAGATAATAATGGAAGAAGTATCAAGTGGTAATAAATCTGTTATTATTAGTTCACATAACTTAACAGAGCTAGAGAGAATTTGCGATGATGTATTAATATTAAATGAAGGAAAGGTTGAGTATCATAATACCTTAGATAATATTAAGAAAAATATTAAGAAGATACAAATTGCCTTTGATATGCCTGTATATGAAGAAGACTTATATTTCCCGGGAATATTTAATATTTCTCAAGTTGGAAGGGTATTTACAATAGTAATAGAAGATAATGAAGATAAATTTATAGAATATGTTAATAAGTTTAATCCCTTATTTATAGAAGAAATAGACTTAAGTTTAGAAGAGGTATTCATAAATAAGATAGAAGGGAAGGTTAGCAATGAAGAAGTATTTAAATAATAATTTATTTTATCAAGGAGATGCTAATATCTTTCTTTCACTAAGTATGGTATATATATCAACCTTTATACTGCTTTTAATATTAACTAATAATTACTTTAGTACTGGAATAAGCTATTATTTGTATAATCAAACAGATAAGAAATTTATTTTTTCTGCTGAGGGAGTATTACTATTAATTGCTTATATTGGAATTGTATATATTATAACAGTTGGAATTTTTAAAAGAAAAAAGTGGTCTACTTTTTTAGCAGGGCCATTTTCAAGATTGGATATTAGAAAAAGAGAGCTTATTATAGTAATAATTTCAGTTCTTATATTTGTTGGAATGTATTTATTTATAATTATTAAAAATTATATTCAGTATCAAGATATTGTAGTTTACATAGCTAATTTTTATAAAATGGTGCTTTTAGATGTTATAAGAATAATTAGTTTATCAATTATAATAATAGGTGTTGTAGCAGTATTAGATAGTATTTTTGCAAACCTTTATTATTTAATTGCAGCAACTGTTATTTCTTTTATATACTCAATTTTCTTATTAATAAACTTCGATTCATTGCTTAGTTATTATTCCTATGGTGAATGGAGAGGGCTAAGATATGTTTATAATGGATTATATGAATATATAGGATTTATGACTATAGGGAATGCTGTAACAGATTTGCAGATTATATCTACGTCAATTGTTTTTATAATTATAGGAATTTCACTAATTTTTCTTTCAAAAATATTAACTAATAGAATGTTAGTGGAAAATATGAATGAGGGAATAATTTTAAGTTTTCCTAAAAAAATAGCAAAATTTGTTGTAACTACATTAGGTGGAGTATTGACTGCACCATATATAAGTTCCATAATAGATGAGATATATTTTAAACACAGCTTAGGAGTTTATGAACTGGCACTTTTAAAAGTTATAATAATAATTGTAGTAAGTTTAGTAACATATTATATATTTAGAAACTTTAAAAAAGTAAAGAAGGATGTATACTATTAAAAGATAGAATTAAAGGTAGTTAGAATAGAAGTAAAAAATGAACTTAAATGTGCAAATTAAATGGTTTATAGTTTGCTTAGGCTTTATTTAAAGTTTATAATTTAAAGTAATATTAAAGGATGCTTTATTGGCATCCTTTTTACTTGCTTATATGTAATTAAAAGTTAGAATAATAGTTTAAAGACTAATATAATAGCCTAAACATATGTATAACATAAACTTAAGTAAAATCTATCTATAAAAATAATTGTAATTAAGTAGTATTATTATGTACTTCTATTTATAACCAATCTTCCATAACTTTTCACTCTTAACTATTATCTATTCAATACTACTCAAATTCTGGTTCTTGATCTTGGTTATCTATAATTGTAAATATAATATAGCTAAGTATTATAGAAAGTACTGTTGGTATAAACCAACCAAATCCCAATTCAGCTAAAGGAATAAAGTTTAAGTTTATTCCAGGAATAGAAAATAAAATACCAAATATCAATGATGTATAAACACCAACTTTAATTGCTTTATCGTTGTTAATATATTTAGATAAAAGAGTAGTTACTATAAGTGTAATTGAAACAGGATAAAGTATATTTAAAATTGGAACTGATAAAACTATTATATTATCAACACCAAGAGTAGCGATGCCTAAGCTTACAATGGATATTAGTATTGCATTAAGCTTAAAGGAAAACCTACCATTAGAAATTCTTTCAAAGAAGTTTGCACCAGAAGTTATTAACCCTATAGAAGTAGTTAAACAAGCTAGTCCCATTGCTATTCCTATAATAACTGGGCCAATATTTCCTAAAATACTTTTAGAAATTAATATTAATAAACTAGTTTTACTTATTTCAGGTGAAGCTAGTCCAATTGTTTGAGCTCCTATGTAAGTTAAGCCGCCATATACAAAAGCAAGTCCTAGTATAGCAACTAAACTTGATTTCATAATCATTGTAGGCATTTCTTTATCTTTATAGCCCTTATCTTTTATAGAATTTGTTATCATTCCTGCAAATAAAAGGGCAGCTATAGCATCCATTGTTTGATATCCCTCTAATAAAGAATGAGGGAAAACATTAATTGCATTAGTTTCTACAACATTGCCAATAGGCATAACTAATCCTTTAACTATTAAAATAAATAATATTATCATTAGTGATGGTGTTAAGTATTTTCCAATAGCATCAATTATTGAAGTTTTTCCTAAAACAAAATATAAATTAATTAGGAAATATATAGTCATTGCAATAAAAGGAGATACACCACTGAAAAATGGACTTATTGTTAATTCAAAAGTAGTTGCAGCAGTTCTAGGAATTGCAAGCATAGGACCAATTGCTATAAATAATATAGCAGTAAAAGTAATAGCAAATTTTGGACCTACTCTATTTACAATAGACTTAAAGCTTCCATCCCCTTTAGAACAAGCTATTATTGCTAAGAGAGGTAGCCCTACTCCAGTCAATATAAAACCTATAATACCTAAAAGGTATTGATCTCCTATTGCATTCCCTAAGAATGCAGGAAATATTAAGTTCCCTGCCCCAAAAAACATTGAAAATAGAGCAAAACCAACTATAATAGAATCTTTTGTACTTTTCTTCATTATTTTTCCTCCGTAACTATAACCATATTCAATATTTATTAAAAAAATATATAATTTTTTAATAAAATGCTCAATAATACTTAAATATATTAACATAATGTCACAATTTCTTCAATGGAATCATATTTAATTTTTTGTAAAATAAATATAAAATCCTATAGATTGTTTAAATTTATGATTATGATATAATTAAGAGATGTATTTAACATATTAAATAGTTGGGAGTTGTAGTTGTGAATAAAACAGTTTCAATTATTATTCCTTGTAGGAATGAAGAAAATTATATAAGACAATGTATAGATTCTTTTTTGAATCAAAGTTATCCTAAAGAATTAATAGAGATAATTATAGCAGACGGAATGTCAACAGATAACACTAGAAATATAATAAATGAAATGTCAAAGGAACATGATAATATTGTTCTAATAGATAATAAGAAATTTACAGCACCTGCTGGAATGAATCTTGGTATTAAGAAAAGTAAATCAGATATAATTATTATATTTGGAGCCCATGCATATGCTGATAAAGATTTTGTAAAGGAAAATGTTCTAGCTCTAGCAAATAAGGAAATAGGTTGTGCTGGAGGGGTAATAACTACAGTTAATGACAGTATTAAAGGAGAAGCTATAGCAGAGGCTATGAGTTGCCCATTTGGGGTAGGAAATGCCTTGTTTAGATATTCAGAAAAAGAAGCTTTTGTAGATACAGTAGGATTTGGAGCCTATGATAGAAAGTTTATTATTGATATTGGATTATTTGATGAAGAGCTAGTTAGAAATCAAGATGATGAATTAAATTTTAGAGTGCAAAAGAGTGGTAAAAAGATATTATTAAATCCTAAAATAAAATCAACATATTACAGTAGAGGTGATTTTAAAAAGTTATGGAGACAATACTATCAATATGGTTTTTGGAAGGTTAGAGTTATTCAAAAGCATAATAAACCTGCATCAGTTAGGCACTTAATACCACTTGCATTTGTTTTATTTTTATTATTTGGA
>NZ_JABUTB010000008.1:0-3502 GCF_021443865.1 Clostridium sp. | reverse complement strand
GGATACTTATTAACAATACTTCTATACTTAATTTTAGATGCTGTTTTTAGTATGAAAATATCTAGAAAGAAAAATTTAAAGTTATTTCCTTATACATTTATCACATTTCCAATATTACATATTTCATATGGAGTTGGATTTATATTAGGACTGTTTAATTTTTATATCTTTAAAAGTAAAAACATAGAAGAAAATAATAAAAAAATATCTAGATAATTAGAAATTAAGGAGAATTTTATGTTATTAAGTGAAGTAAGTGCTTTAGTAGATGGGTTATATATTTTAAAGGATGGAGAATTTACTAGTTTAGGCCTTGCAGTTGCAGACTGTGATGAAAAGATTCTTACCTTTATTGAAAGTGAAAAATATATAAAAAGTTTAAGTGATAAAATAACTGCTTTAATTACAACTAAAGAATTAGGTGAAAAGCTTAAAGATAGATATGGTATTATTATTTCAAATAATCCAAGAATGGATTATTTTAAGTTACATAATATATTATCTACTAAAGAAGGATATAAAAGAAAAGACTTTAATACTATAATTGGAGAAGGCTGTAAGATAAGCAAGTTAGCATCAATAAGTGAAAGTAATGTTGTAATTGGTAATAATGTTATTATAGAAGAATTTGCAGTAATTAGAGAAAATACTGTAATTGGAGACAATAGTATTATAAGAGCTGGTGTTATATTAGGTGGAGAAGGATTTGAGTATAAGAGAATTGATGGAATCATAATGAATGTAAATCATTGTGGTGGAGTTATTATTGGTAACAATGTTGAAATCCAATATAATTCTTGTGTAGATAAAGCACTTTATACCTGGGATAACACAATTATAGGAGAGTATTCTAAGCTTGATAATTTAGTTCATATAGAGCATGGAGTAAAAATAGGGAATAGATGTTTAATTGCTTCAAGATCTACCTTTGGAGGAAGAACAGTGTTAGGTGATGATTCTTGGGTAGGATTAGGTGCAACTATATCTAATGCACTTATTTTAGGCAATAAGGTTAGTATAAGTCTTGGTTCAGTAGTAACTAAGAATTTAAATGATGGGGATAATGTTTCAGGAAATTTTGCTATAAATCATGATAAATTTATTGAGTTTATAAAAAGTATTAGATAGATTAAGGGTTGAAAAGTTATAAAATAGTTCAATTTACTAATAGTGAATTGAACTGTTTATTTTATTATGGTAATATAGATATGTTATATTATGTAAAATATATATATATAGATGTGAGGGATAAATATGAAAGTCAGAAAAGCCATTATACCAGCAGCTGGCCTTGGTACTAGATTTTTACCAGCAACAAAGGCTCAACCAAAGGAGATGCTTCCTATAGTTGATAAGCCTACAATACAATATATAATTGAAGAAGCAGTTGCTTCAGGAATCGAAGAAATATTAATAATTACAGGAAGAAATAAAAAGTGTATTGAGGATCATTTTGATAAATCTGTAGAACTTGAAATGGAACTTGAAAAGAATCATAAAGATGATCTTTTAGAAATGGTAAGAAGTATATCTGATATGGTTGATATTCACTATATAAGACAAAAGGAACCAAAAGGATTAGGCCATGCAATATTATGTGCTAGAGCTTTTGTTGGAAATGAACCTTTTGCAGTTTTACTTGGAGATGATGTTGTTGATTCAGAAGTACCTTGTCTTAAGCAATTAATGGATTGCTATAAGGAATATAAGACAACAATCTTAGGAGTTCAAACAGTTAAGCATGAAGATGTAAATAAGTATGGAATAGTAGATGGAATCCATATTGAAGATAGAGTTTATAAAGTTAAAAAATTAGTTGAAAAACCAGCAATAGATGAGGCACCAAGTAATGTTGCTATACTAGGTAGATATATAATTACACCTCAAGTATTTGATATATTACAAAATACAGAGCCAGGTAAAGGCGGAGAAATACAACTTACTGATGCTCTTCAAACTTTAATAGAAAATGAAGCTATGTATGCATATAACTTTGAAGGAAGAAGATATGATGTAGGAGATAAGCTTGGTTTCTTACAAGCTACTGTAGAGTTTGCTTTAAAAAGAGATGATTTAAGAGAACCATTTATGGAGTACCTAACAAATAGGGATTGGAAAAACTAGTTTAAATATATTTTAGAGAATGCAATAAATAATAATTGCATTCTCTTTTTATTTTAATGTATTTTAAATATGTTTACTTTTTAATAAGTTGCTATTAAGTATTCCTAAAATTATAAAGAAGGAATACATTATCTTAATAGGACCATAGTAGCAATCAATAATATTCATAGCTTGAAAGCTTATAAAGCTAACAAATAATCCTAAAGACAAATCAATAGAATTATTATTTACTTTATACTTAGCAAGTTTATAAAAGGACCAGAGTGAAAAAATAATGAATAGTATAAATAGTATTGTACCAAAAACTCCTAGCTCTACTTGAAATTTTAATATTGCATTGTGTGGATGTAATGGAAGTAAGCTTTCTCTTACAAAATAAGAGGGATTACTATCTAAATAAGATTTATAATTAATAGAATAATTCTCATATCCTAAACCAAACAATCTATTTTTGTTGTTTATCATAATCTCTGTTAATTTCCATATTTTAAGCCTTGAATCATTTTGAGTCATATCTAAAACTGCAAAAAGTCTACCTCTTGTTTGAGGAATTATAAATAAAATTATTGGTACAAAAATAGAATATAATAAAAATCGCTTATTATATAATATTGCAAAAATAAATATACCTAGGATTAATGCTAATAGGGCATTTCTAGATTGTGATACTATAATATTAAATAATAAAAGTAATGTTGCAATAGAACTTATAATCTTCATTTTTTTATTTTTAACTTTTATTAAGTAGTTAATAAATATAAATAGTACTATTATACTATAAGCTCCAAGATTATTAGGATTTTCAAGGGTAGAAGCAATTCTATGATCCATATCAACATTATTCCCCATGATTTTAGTAGAAATAACTTGGAATATAGTTATTAAGCTTATAACTATAGATGAAGACAAAAATACTATTATTACATTATTGATAGAAGATTTCTTTAATTTGTAGGAAATAATATAAAATATAAATAGATACATTGAGAATCGAATACTATTTGTTAAAGTTACATATTTATTAAAAGCTCTAAACATTGATAAATACATTAATATATTTAACAAAATCAAGGTTATAAAAATTCTATCCTTTAATATAATATTCTTTAAATTTAGTATTAAGTTCTTTCGTTCTTCCGAAATGAAAATGAATCCTATTATTTGTAATAATAAAAGAGTATAAACTAATATATCTGTACTAAAGACTCCATAACTAGGAAGTATTGGGAAGAGAAATATGAATAGTAAAAGTAATATATAGGTTGACTTCTCATAAAATTTAATCATAAAAATACCTCTTAATATAATATATTATTAAAATGGGCTGTCGCACAATGTAAAATGAATAATGAAAAATGTAAAATTAAAGAAGAAACTC
>NZ_JABUTB010000089.1 GCF_021443865.1 Clostridium sp. | reverse complement strand
ACTGTGAACTGAAACCTCTGTAAACTGTGAGTCAAGTAAATGTTTAACTCTGTATAAGTAGTGATCAACATCTTTTTTAATTAAGAATAAAGAAAAAATAGTTTCAAGAAATGATATTATAGAAGCTTTATGGGAATCTGATGAATTTGTTGATGATAATACATTAACAGTTAATATTAATAGATTAAGAAAAAAGTTAGAGGAAATAGGTGCAGAGGGGTTTTTAAAAACTAAGAGAGGATTAGGATATATATTAATATGAAGTTTTTAGAGTATTTTAAAGAGAGATTAATATTTATAATTATAAATTTTTTAATATTAGCATTTACAGCAGCTTTACTTAAGCTTTTAAAAGTTGATTCTTATGCAATTGTATTTATATTTGTAATAAACTTTGCTGGAATATTAGTTTATCATATTTATGATTATCTTAATAAGAAAAAGTACTATGATGATTTTATTACGAATTTAGAAGCTTTAGACAAAAAATATTTAATTTCTGATGTTGTTGAAGAAGGAAACTTTTCAGAAAGTAAAATTTTATATAATATAATTAATGAGATTACAAAATCAATGAAGGATGATATATCTTCTTTAAAAATGAGTAATGAGGAATATAGAGAATATATTGAGCTTTGGGTTCATGAAGTAAAAACACCAATATCTAGTAGTAAGCTCATTATAGAAAATAATAAGTCAGAATTAACGAAAAGTATTGAAGAAGAAATTATTAAAATTGAAAATTATATTGAACAAGCTTTATTCTATGCTAGAAGTAATGCACTAGAAAAGGATTATATTATTAAAGATGTAGATTTAAGGAGTAGTGTAAATAAAGTAATAAAAAGAAATTCAAGAGTCTTAATTGAAAAGAAAATAAAAATAGAAACTTTAAATTTAGATAAGATTGTTTATACAGATAGTAAATGGATAGAGTTTATTATCAATCAAGTAGTGTCTAACTCTATCAAATATATGGATAATGATAAAAGAGAAAATATAATAAAATTTTACACTAGAAATATTGGAGAAAATATTATTTTATCTATAGAAGATAATGGCATTGGAATGGATGAAAGAGACGTGATTAAAGCTTTTGAAAAAGGATATACAGGAGAAAATGGAAGAAACTTTGGAAAGTCTACTGGTATTGGGCTATATCTATGCAAAAAGTTAACTAAAAAGCTTGGACTAGGAATAAGTGTTGAATCTACAGTGAAAAAGGGAACAAAAGTATCTATAGTTTTCCCAATTAATAAGATGATGATATTTAATTAAAATATTTATATGTTTTTTGAGGTCCAATATATGAAAATATTAATATTTGGTATTTTAGCAAGTGAAAAACCCTATTACAAAAAGGTAATAGGGTTTTTATTATTATATTCTACTTAGTATAAAGCTAATTAATAGATTGATGGAGGAGAATAATATTGAAATTATTAATACTTTTGTTAAAAGTAAATTATATTTAATTATATTTATATGAGCAAATAAATCTAAATTCATAACATTAAGTATTAATAATATTGCAAAAATAAATATAACTCCTATAGATGCTCCTTTAATATCTGCTGGGCTTAAAGAAATATGGGAGCAAATATTAAATACTAGGTATAAGAATAAATAAAATTCTGGTCTTTTGAAATTACTCATTGGGAATATACTCTTTAAAAATTCAAATATACCATTAGAACTTAGTAACTCACTAGTATTTTCTAATGAAGCTGGTACAAATATTTTAAGTAATAAGATAATAAGTAGACTTCCACATAAAATAGGGGCTACACCTATAAAGAAATTTCCAATTTGATGATAAATATTCCTAGGGTTATAGGAATGATTTACATATCCTAAAGTTCTGTTTTCATCACTAACTTGAAAGAATTTTACTTCCTTAATTTTATGTCCAAATAATAAAGCTACTACAAGATGACTGAGTTCATGAATTGGAACTCCTACAATTCCAGTAAGATAAATAGCTTTTCTACCTAATTTTCTTTGGTAGTTAGCCATAGATGTATTTCTTAGAAATCCTAGGATTAACCCAGCTATAACTATAATACCAATAAACCAGAACAAATCTATTAATGTTTTTAATAATATATCTGTAATATTCATAATAAATCAACTCCAATCATTATAAATTTATGACAAGTATAAGATATTTTAATGTTATTATATTTGATTTTGATATTTAATTAATATCAATATATCTTATATTTACTATGCTTTGGTATGTTTGTATATTAACATAATTTATGAGATAATACACTTAAAATCCATATAAATGGGAAAAATTAGACTTGAAAATTTTGAATAAATATTAGTATTACAAAAATGTAAGATTTATGTTATATACTTCCATGGATGGAGATTTAATAATAAAATACAATATTCCTATATTAAGAAATAGGAGGGATTAACTTATGGAAAAGGAAATATTAAGAGTAGATAATGTTGAAAAATATTATGGCAGAAAGGGTAATATTACTAAAGCCATAAATAATATAAGTTTCACTGTAGAAGAGGGAGAATTCGTAGGGGTAATGGGAGCCTCTGGTAGTGGTAAAACTACACTTTTAAATTGTATTTCAACAATTGATAAGGTAAGTAGCGGACATATTTATATTTCTGGCAATGATATTACTAAGCTTAATTCTAAAAAAATCTCAAAGTTTAGAAGAGAAGAATTAGGTTTTATATTTCAAGACTTTAATTTACTAGATACTTTAACAGCTTATGAGAATATAGCTCTTGCATTAACTATAATGAAGGTTAGTCATAATGAAATAGATAATAGAGTAAGAAAGGTTGCTAAGAACTTAAATATAGAAGAAGTACTAAACAAGTATCCTTATGAAATGTCAGGTGGTCAAAAGCAAAGAGTTGCATCAGCTAGAGCTATTATAACAAAACCTTCACTTATTTTAGCTGATGAACCAACTGGAGCTTTAGATTCCAAATCTGCAAAAATGTTGCTTGAAAGTATGGAGGATTTAAATAAAAATCTTAAGGCTACTATTATGATGGTTACTCATGATGCTTTTTCGGCTAGTTATGCAAAGAGAATTTTATTTATTAAGGATGGTAGAATATTTAATGAGTTAATTAGGGGAAATGATTCAAGAAAGAAATTCTTCGATAAGATAATTGAAGTTATTACACTTCTTGGAGGTGATCAAAATAATGTATTCTAAGTTAGCTTTTAGGAATTTAAAAAGAAGTTTTAAGGATTATGCAATATATTTTTTAACCTTGGTATTTGGAGTTTGTATATTTTATACCTTTAATTCAATAGAATCCCAAAGTATTATGCTTGAATTAAATGAAGCTCAAGCTAATGCCTTTAAAGCAGTGGATTCAGTAATGGGATATGCATCGATATTTGTATCCTTTGTATTAGCTTTCTTAATTATTTATGCAAATAACTATTTAATAAAAAGAAGAAAAAAAGAGTTTGGTATATATATGACCTTAGGTATGGATAAAGGTAATTTATCAACTATAATATTTTTTGAAACATTATTGGTAGGTATAATATCTTTAGTAATTGGATTAGGAGTAGGTGTTATTTTATCACAAGGATTATCAGTGTTAACAGCTAAGATGTTCCAGGTTAATTTAATTAAGTTTAAATTTGTATTTTCATATGCTGCTATGATAAAAACCCTTATATCCTTTGGTGTGATTTATATATTAGTGCTTATGTTTAACTCAATGTCTATAAGGAAAATTCAATTAATAGACTTAATAAACTCATCTAAGAAAAATGAAAGTATTAAGGTAAGAAATATTTGGATTTCTGTAGTTGTGTTTATAATAAGTTTAATAATGATAGGAGATGCTTATTATATTGCTCTTAGTAGAGGAACTTCAACTATAGGTATAAATGTAAATGGAAGAAGTATTTTACTTGGTATTGTTGGCACATTTTTATTCTTCTTCTCACTATCAGGCTTCTTATTAAAACTTGTTCAGTTAAATAAAAAATTCTATTTAAAAGATTTAAATATGTTTGTTTTAAGACAAATAAATAGCAAAATAAATACAGTATTTATTTCAATGTCCTTTATCTGTTTATCATTATTTATAGGTATATGTATGCTGGCAGCTGGTCTTGGAATCAATAGTGCAATGAATGCTGATTTGAAAGATTTAACTCAATACGACCAAACAATTTGGAGTAATAATGGAATAGATATAGAAGAATATTTAAGAGAAAAAAATCTTGAAATAAAAGATTACTCAAAGAGTTATTCCAATCTTATATATTATAATAGTAACATTAGATATAGTGATATTTTATCACCAGAGGATATAACTAAAGCAAAAGATTTATATGCTCTTGCAACAGATGGAGAAATTCAAGTTCTTTCATTATCAGAATTTAATGAGGTAATGAAAATGTTAAATAATGAGCCTCTAAGGTTAGAGGATGGAGAATATGCTTTATTTTCAGATATAGACATTTTAATAGATCCGTTAAATAATGTATTGAATAATAATAGAGAAATTAGTATAAATGGAACTACTTTAAAGTCAGGTGCTAAAAAGACAATAGAAGTAGTTGCTTACAACCAAACAATGAAAAATAATCTTTGTACTATAATTGTAAAGGATGATGTTATTACTGGGCTTAACCCATGGGCAGCAACTTTAAATATAAACTTCAAAGAAGATAGTGAAAAAATCTTTAATGAAAAACTAGACAATATTCGTGAAGTAAGTAGAGAAGAAAATGAAGTTAATGTTTTCTACATTACAAAAGATGAATTAATTGCAAGTTCTACTAGTATGGGTGCTATGATATCTTACTTAGGAATATATATTGGAGGAATCTTCTTAATCGTTTCTGCGGCTGTACTAGCACTTCAACAATTATCTGAATCCAGTGATAATATTGCAAGATATAATCTTCTAAGAAAGATAGGTGTAGATGAAAATATAATTAATAAATCTTTATTGATTCAAATAGCTATATATTTCTTAATGCCACTATCTTTAGCGCTTATTCATTCAGTGGCAGGATTAGAATTTTCTAAAAGAGTAATAACACTTTTCGGTAGCATTAGTATTATGAATAATATTTTAATTGCAATAGGAACTCTTATTATAATATATGGAGGATACTTTATTGCTACCTATATTGGAGCTAAGAAAAATATTAAGAATGTTCTTTAAACTAAAATGAGGCTGCTACAACAGCCTCATTTTTAGTTGTAATAATAGGGGTATAATGTAAAATATGTTATAATAAGTTCAATAAAGGTTATTACTTTGACTAAATAAAAGAAAATTTCGAGAGGTAAATTATATGAAAAAAGTATGTAGATTGTTATTTGTTTTACACTTATTTGTAGGAGTAGGAGCTATGGCGGGAGCTAGTATGGCTATTTTAAATCCTTATACTCCAGGAGGAATGTCAACGGATTCTTTAAATAATTCCCCCTTTAGTAACTTTCTTATACCAGGAATTATATTATTTATAGTAATTGGACTTGGAAATATCTTTAGTGCTATATCAATGATTTTTAAATCAAAATATCAAGGCTATATAAGTAGTATTTTTAGCTGGGCCTTAGTAATATGGATACTTGTTAAATGTATAATGCTTAGAACTGTTATTTATCTACATGTTATATTTTTTATTATAGGTTTAGTACAAGCATTTATATCATTTATGATATTATTTGAAGAGAAATTATTTCCTTCAAATATTATTTTAAATATTTTAAAAAGGCTACAAAGGAAATTTCCCAATAGTATTATTCTAAAGCATATAAAAAATTGGTGAAGAAAAGTTTATTGGTATAATTAATAAAAACAATTAATACTTGAAAATATTTATCAATGGGTTATAGTTTATAATAAGAATAAAAAATATACATTAAAGGAGGTATGTACATGAGTATTAAATTAAGTGCCTTAGATCAATCTCCTATAGGTGAAGGTTCAAATTCTACGGAAGCTTTAAGAAATACAATAGTTCTGGCACAAGAGCTAGAAAAGTTAGGATATTATAGATTTTGGGTGTCTGAACACCATGATACAAAAAGTTTAGCTGGTTCAAGTCCAGAAATACTTATTTCTAGTATTGCAGCAAAAACAAATAAAATTAGAGTTGGTTCAGGTGGGGTTATGTTACCTAATTATAGCCCTTATAAGGTTGCTGAAAATTTTAAAGTATTGGAAGCTTTATATCCAAATAGAATAGACTTAGGTATAGGTAGAGCTCCAGGGGGAATGCCATTAGCAAGTAAGGCTCTAATGCAAGGTAGAAGTATTTTTAGTGATAATTACGAGGAAAAAGTTTTAGATTTAATAAGATATATTTATGATATAGTTCCAGAAAATCATGAATTTAGTGGGCTTAAGGCCACTCCAATAACTAATACTTATCCTGAAATTCACATATTAGGTTCTAGTGGGGGAAGTGCTAGTCTAGCAGCAGGAACTGGGGCATCCTATGCTTATGCTCAATTTATAACTGGAGGTATGGGTGTAAGTTCAGTAAATTGGTATAGAGATAATTTCAAAAAATCAGTTGTTTCTTCATCACCTAATACTATTATTTGTAGCTTTGTAATTTGTGCTGAAACAGAAGAAGAGGTTAATAACCAAGCTGCAATGATGGATTTGACTTTACTTTTAGTTGAAACAGGAAAGTCCTATGGAATACCTTCACTAGAAAAAGCATTAGCTTATAAATATTCTGAAGCTGAAATGCAAATAGTAAATAGAAATAGAAGAAGAATGGTAATTGGAACACCAGATAAGGTTAAAGAACAAATAATAGATATGAGTAAGTTTTATAATACAGATGAATTTATGATAATTAACTTAAATACAAATTTAGAGGAAAAGATAAAATCTTATAAATTAATTTCAGAAGCCTTTAATTAGAGTTAAAGAATTATGCTAATATATAATAAGTAATGAAGGTTTTTTAGGAGGTCTTATATGAAAATTTTAATTACTAATGATGATGGAATTGATGCAAGAGGAATACTAGCTTTAGCAAAAGAAATTTCAAGGAAACATGAAGTTACAGTTGTAGCACCAAGGGAGCAGAAAAGTGCATCTAGTCATTCAATTTCAATTCATAATCCAATAAAAATAAGAGAAGAAAATTTAGATGAGAATTTTAAAGCATATAGTTTAGTTGGAACTCCAGCTGATTGCACTCAAGCAGGATTATCATTATTATGTGAAGATATAGATTTAGTTATATCTGGAATAAATAGAGGTTTAAATTGTGGAACTGATATATTATATTCTGGAACTGTTTCAGCAGCAATAGAAGGAGCTATATATAATGTTCCATCAATTGCTATTTCTATGGAAGTAGATTGGGAAAGACATAATGAAGATTATACTAAGGCAGCTAAATGGATAAGTAAAGTAGTTGATATAGCTGAAAAAAATTATTTGAGAAATGATGTAGTGTTAAATGTGAATGTGCCAAATACACTAGAAGAAGAAATAAAAGGTATTAAGGTTTGCAGACTTGGAAAGTCAACTTATAAAACAAACTATATTTTATTAGAAGATAATGAAGATAAGACTTACATAACAAAGGGAACAAGAAATGAAATATCTGAAGAAGATTCAGACCTTTACTTCTTATCACAAGGATATGTAACTTTAACACCACTACATTTTGATTTTACTAATTTCATAATTTTAGATGAAGTAAAAGATATTTTTGAAGACTAGTTAAGTAAACTTATAAAAAATAATGTTGTGGTAATAATATATTGCCACAACATCCATAAGAATTTCAAATATAAAAAGAAATATTCTATTACTTATATGCTATAAATTTATTGTAGTTATCTATCCTTTAAAATTGAAGCTTTATTTTCTTCAATATAATCTAATAAAGCATTCTTAATGGCAGTTATAATGGCATCTTTTCCTTTATCAGACTTTAAGTATCTTTCATCAGATTGATTACTTAAAAAACCTAACTCTAATAATACTGGAATACTTGAATTTAATTCTAGTACTGCTAAAGCATCCTCTTTATTGCTATAGGTCTTTACCTTTCTATCTTCTGTATAATTTGCATTAATTAGTTCATTTTGAATAGTCAATGCTAAGTTTTTACTATTTTCATCCTTTAATTTATACCAAGTTTCAACACCCTTAGAGTCTTGATTATTGTAGTCACTATTACAATGAATAGATACAAATAAATCTGCCTTTAAAACTTCTGAAAATTTAATTCTTTCCTTTAAACTATCATTTGA
>NZ_JABUTB010000088.1 GCF_021443865.1 Clostridium sp. | reverse complement strand
ATTTCCAGTTATATTCGTAAATCAAATTTATTATTTACACAAATTTTTAAACATTCTCATTTAAGATTATTAAATTTAGTTTACTTCTTCTAATAATATAACTCCATTTTTATTAGGAGATATATTAACATTTCCATTTTTAACAGTATATTTTTTACCTGTATAAAAATCTTTTATTTTAGTATCATCATTCCAAACTGAAGAAACATCTATTTCAGAGTTATCATAGGCTTCAGTTGCTATAACTACCTTATCATTTATATTATTTTTATTATAAGTTCTACTAAAAGCATAAGGAGAACTTTGAAGCATCTTATGTTCACCAGCTCCAATAGAAATATGATTTGATCTAAATTGTCCAAGCTTTTGCCAATGAGATAAAACTTCTTTATCCATTGTGTCCCAATTCATATCTGATCGTGAAGGTTGATCCTTAGCTGTAGTAACAGTATTAGTAGAAGCTTTTCTGTTTGATTCATCACCATAGTATATTTCAATTCCACCTGGAGCCATAATTAGCTTAGTTCCAAAATTAATCATATTACCTCTTGTTAGGCCAGTATCATGGGAAGAAATGTAGCTAAGAACATTAAATTTATCATTATTATTTATTTTGTTAGCATATTCAGAATATATTTCTTCAAGGGATTCTAAGGTATTACCCTTAGGAAAATCGAAATTAATTATTGAGTCAAAACCATTATCATAATACTCATTTTTATCTAAGCCTTGTCCAAAAACTTCACCTGTCATCCAAAAGTCATCTGACCAGTTTGCACCAGGCTTATCTGGGTTGTTTTCTCTCCAAGTTTTTAGGGCTTTATTACTTTCATCTTTTAATTGTTGCCATCTGTAAATATCAATATGTTTAGCTGTATCAGCTCTAAAACCATCTATTCCAAATTCCTCTACCCAAGAAGCAAGCCATTTAATAATATATGTTGAAGGGTCTGTATTTAAATCAGCTCTATATTTTACTGCTGAAGGAATTATCCAAGCTTCATTATTTTCAGCTCTATCCTTTTCCCACTTTCTTTCAAGAATTGGTGGAAGAGATACTGGATATTTTGATTCTGTTTTAATATCTGGAAGTCCAGAAAGATTCATATTAATATCATTATTTCCACCAGGAGTATAGCCAGGAAGTCCAGCTCTTATCCAATCAGCTCCCCACCATTTTGCCCACTCTTCCTTAGAACCAGTATAATCTACAATTGTTTTATTGTAGGTATTATAATTTTCAGATTCACTTGGCTGCCAATTTCCTATGTCAATAGAAGGATTTTTTAAGGGCTTAAAGTCGTAGTCTGACATATCTTTTAGATTAGAATATCCTGTATGATTAATAACTACATCTAAAACTACTCTAATACCTTTAGAGTGAGCAGTATCAACAAACTCTCGCATATCTTCTATAGTGCCCATATTTTTATCAATAGATGTCCAATCTAAAGCATAATAGCCATGATATCCATAATGAGCAAAGGAGCCAGCGTTATCTCCAGAAACAAATCCATGGATTTGCTCAACAGGTGAAGTTATCCAAATAGCATTAATTCCTAAATCATTAAAATAATTTTCTTTTAATTTTTTTGTTAATCCTTTTAAGTCTCCGCCATGAAAAGTACCAACAGTTGAACCCTTTGCATCTATTGAAAGACGGTCATAGGAATTGTTATTACTTTTGTCACCATCATAAAATCTATCTGTCATAACAAAATATAAACTTAAGTTATCCCAAGAAAATTCCTTATTTTCATAATGGTTATTATTTTTATTAATAGTAATAAAAACTGTTGTTGAAATAATTAATATAGATGCCATGATAAGTGATAAGTATAGTACTCTTTTTTTTGCCATAGAAACACCTCTTTAAGATAATATAATTAGAATTTATCACACTAGAGCTTTGATAACAATTACAAAAGGCTACTGCATATCTTTTTTGGATTTGAACACAAAATAACGATTAAAAAACTAGATAAAAATAACATTAAAGTGACTATAGTCCTGTGATTTTATGACTATAATATCTTAATAAAGGACTTTTAAAAGGTAATTATTAGTAGGAAAATATAGGTATAAGATAAAATGTTAGAATTATAATAAAATTTAGACCAAATGTAAAATAAGGGAGGCTAAATATGAATTGTATTGAAATTAAGGATATTTTTTCAACTACAGTATTATATGAAGGCTTTTTTGGTTATAATGATGTCTTTAAGTTTTCTGAGGAAAGTATTAACAAGCTAGATAAAATAGCTTATAAATATAAAGATTATAGTGAAACTATTACAGATAATAAAGAGGGCAGAGATTTAGAAAATGATAATATATCATATTCAAAGGAATTTACATATAGATTTACAAACTTTATTTCAATTGATAAATTAATATATCCCTTTGTTATTAATGATACCATTAGTTATGAAATTATAGATTTATCAGGTGACAAAGAAAGATTAATACTATCAAGTGAAGATGTTAATATAAATAATGAGAGTTTAGAAATTAGACTAAATAATATTAAGGTTAATAATATTAAACTAAGAATAAATAGTCAAAAAAATATATGGCCAAATACCTCAGAATTTAAAATAATAAAAAGTATATGTTAATAATTAAAGAAGCTTAAAATTAAATTTAAATAAATTATTCCTTTACATGTGAGAGATAAAAATATAATGTTATTGTGATTTATAGATTAATATGTCACCTTCATTATGTTTTTATCTCTATTTTTTGCTTATATTTAAAGTTAGCTTTGTTGACTTTTAGTTAAAATTTAATATATTATAACAAAAAAAGAAGAATATAATTAGGTGATTTTAATGGAATATAAAAATGAAGTTAGTGCTATTATTGATAGTATAGAAAAGGTAAATGAAAAATCAATAGAAGAGGCTAAAAAACGAGTAGATTCTTTAGCCAAGCCCTTAGGAAGTTTAGGGAAATTAGAAGCTTTAGCTATTAAGTTAGCTGGAATTACTGGTAAAGTGAAAAATAGAATAGATAAAAAGGGTATAATAATATTAGCTTCTGATAATGGAGTAGTGGAAGAAGGTGTTGCAGCATCTCCACAATATGTGACACTAGCGCAAACTATTAATTTTTCCAAAGGACTTACTGGTGTTGCAGTTTTAGCAAAGGAAAATAATACAGATTTAATTGTTGTTGATATTGGAGTTAACTGTGAAGGGGAAATTCCAGGTGCAATTAATAAAAAGATTAGAAAATGTACACATAATATAGCAAAAGGACCTGCTATGAGTTATGAAGAAGCTTTAAAGGCTATTTATATAGGTATTGATTTAGTAAAAGATGCTAAGGAAAAGGGATATGACATCCTAGGTATTGGAGAAATGGGCATTGGAAATACCACTACAAGTAGTGCAGTTTTAGCTTCTTTAACTAATTGTGAATTAGAAGCTGTTGTTGGTAAGGGGGCAGGTCTTACTGATGAAGCTTTTATAATTAAGAAAAAGGTAATTAAGAAAGCAATAGAAATAAATAAGCCAAATAGAAAAGATCCAATAGATGTAATTGCAAAGGTTGGAGGTTTTGATATAGCTGGAATGGTAGGAGTTTATTTAGGAGCAGCCTATTATAAAGTACCTATTGTAATAGATGGATTTATATCAGCAGTAGCAGCACTAGTAGCAACAAAATTATGTGATAATGTTAAAGACTATTTAATTCCATCTCATATGTCAAAAGAAATAGGCTATAGTATTGCTATGAATAATATGGGACTTGAGCCAATGTTAAATTTAGATATGAGACTAGGGGAAGGTAGTGGATGTCCAATAGCTTTTTCAATAGTTAATTATGCTTGTGCAATGATGAATAATATGGCTACCTTTACTGAAGCAGAAATAGATCCAAGCTATTTGGAAAAGATTAAAGATAAGAAAAACTATATTGTTGATAAATAGAAAAAGGGTTGAATAAAAATGATTATATTATTAGTTGGTGGATCTAAAAGTGGAAAATCTATGGCTGGACAAAGGTATTCCAAGATATTAGAAAATAAATATGGAGCTCTTTTTTATCTTGCAACTATGAAGGCTTCAGATTTAGAAGATAATATAAGAATAGAAAGACATTTGTTAGATAGGGAAGGATTTGGGTTTACAACTATAGAAAAAAATAAAGACTTAAAGGATATAGTGTATAAACTAAATAAAAAAGATACTATTTTATTAGATAGTATTACATCTTTAGTTACTAATGAGATGTTTTCTGGAGATAATTTTTACCCAAATATAAGTGATAAGATATTTAATGATATAAAACTTATAGGTAAAAAAATAGAGAATTTAATTATAGTTACTGATTATTTATTTAGTGATGGAATTGTTTATGATAATTATACAGAAACCTTTAGAAAAGAAATAGGAAGGCTAAATATTGATTTAGCAAAACTTTCAGATGTTGTTATTGAATGTAGCTTCAATAATGAAATAATACATAAAGGTAGAGAATTGGTAGGAATGTTAAAATGAAGAATTTAATTAATGGTTTTATAATGGCTTTAAGTATGTTTACAATATTACCAGTACCATATAAGGCATGGAAGGATGATGCAGTTAGGCATATGCTTAAGCTATATCCTTTAGTTGGTGCAGTTGTTGGAATTATAATTTATGCAGTATTTAGACTTACAGATTATTTTAACCTTTCCATTATTTTAGTATCAGCTATAACAATGGTAACACCTTTCCTTATAACAGGAATGTTACATTTAGATGGATTTATGGATGTAAGTGATGCATTATTGTCTAGAAGGGATAGGGAGGAAAAAGTAAGAATTCTTAAAGACCCTAATACAGGAGCATTTTCAGTTAATTCCCTTGGAATATTATTTATAATTAACTTTGCAGCAATATACACCTTAGTAGAGAATAAATCTAATATAATTGGAATTATTATTATACCTATTATATCAAGAAGCTTAATGGGACTTATGTTACTAAGGAAAGAATCTATGAAGGAAAGCTCTCTAGGTTCTTATTTTAAAAAAGGAACTGGGAAAACTGATATATTAATTTTATATGTGTTTTTAATAATAGCATCCTTTATATTTATATTCTTAGGATTAAAGTTTATTTCAGTACCTTTAGGAATGATAGCTGTAGCTATTTTATCTGTTAAGAAAAGCATTAAGGAACTTGGAGGAATGTCAGGAGATATTGCTGGGTATGGGTTAGTATTAAGTGAGGTAATAGGAATATTAATATTAGCAATTATTTAGTTAGGAGTGATAACTTTGATCTTAATTTTCGGAGGAGCCTATAATGGAAAGTTAAATTTCGCAAAAGAAAAGTTTAATATTCATGATGATAGGATTTATACAATAAATGATGAATTAAATAACTTGGATATTGATTTATCTAAGGATATAATTAATGAATTTCATAAATTTATATATAAGCTTTCTTTAAAAGGTATTGATGCAACTGAATATATGGTTAATAACAAAGAACTTTTTAAAGATAAAATTATAATTTGTGATGATATTTCCCAGGGAATAGTTCCTTTAAAAAAGGAAGATAGGCTTTGGAGAGAAAATACAGGGAAGTGTCTTCAATACATAAGCAAGAATTCTAAAATGGTTTATAGAGTTTTTTGTGGAATAGCAACGGTGATTAAAAATGAAGAAGATTGAAGTGTCATTAATAAGGCATGGAAAAACCATTGCCAATGAAAAAAGATTATATTGTGGTAAAACAGATTTACCTTTAAGTGATAATGGAAGAGAAGAATTAAAAGCATTAAAGGAAAGTATTAATTATCCAAATTGCCATAAATACTATACTAGTGGAGCTAAGAGAGCAAACGAAACCTTTGAAATTCTTTATGAAAATCATGACTTTATAGAATTAAAAGGTTTCTTTGAGTATGACTTTGGAGATTTTGAAATGAAATCCTATGAGGACTTAAAAGAAAACAAAGAATATATAGACTGGATAACAGATGAATTAGGAGAAATATCTTGTCCTAATGGGGAAAGTAAGATTAACTATAAAAAAAGAATAAGAGATGAATTTCTAACCTTTATTAATAATTTAAATAAAGCAAATATCAATTCAGCCTTATTAGTTTCCCATGGAGGAACCATAGGAACAATATTAGAAGAGTTTTATGATAATAGTAAAAATTTTTATAGTTGGCAACCTAGTTTTGGAGAAGGATATATAATTACAATAGAGTTTTATGAAAATACATTTAAAATTACAAAAATTAATGAATTAAAGAAGATATAAAGGTTAGGAAGAAGAATATGAAGGAATTAACTATAGGATTTATATTAGATTTACTAATAGGAGATCCCCAAAATCCATATCATCCAATTAGGTTTATAGGGAATTTGTGTAGTACTTTAGAAAAAGTTTTTAGAAAAATACTAAAGAATTATTTGAAAATAGCAGGTTTATTAACTTGGATTTTTTCTGTAGTTATAGTTTACATAATAAGTGCTATTATTTTAAAGATTACTTTTAATATAAGTTATATTTTAGGGATTATTATTAGTGGAATAATGATTTATTTTACAATTTCAGCTAAGGCTTTAAAGGTAGAGGGCTTAAAGGTTATAAAATTATTGTTAAAGGATGATATAGAAGCTGCAAGAAAACAATTATCTTATATAGTTGGAAGAGATACTGCTTCACTAGATAAAGAAGGAATATTAAGAGCAGTAGTGGAAACAATAGCAGAAAATATGTCAGATGGTGTAGTGGCCCCAATATTATATGCAGGATTATTTGGTGCGCCTTTTGCATTTGTTTATAAAGCTGTTAACACTATGGATTCTATGTTTGGATATAAAAATGATAAGTATAGAGATTTTGGTTTTTTCCCAGCTAAGTTAGATGATATATTTAATTATATACCAGCTAGGATTACAGGATACTTAATAATTATAGCAGTATTTATATTAAAGTTAGACTATAAAAATTCCTATAAAATTTATTCTAGAGATAAAAATAATCATAGTAGTCCAAATAGTGCACATCCAGAAGCAGCAGTAGCTGGAGCCTTAGGCTTAAAACTAGGAGGAGCTAATTATTATTTTGGGAAATTAGTGGAAAAGCCAACTATAGGTGAAGAAATTAACATTATAGATTTTAAGGATGTTTATAATACTAATAAAATATTATATTTAGTTGCCACTATGAGTTATTTAATTTCTATGCTACTAACTTTAATTGGAGGATTTTAATATGAGTAAAGTTGTACATGGTGGAAATATAGATGAACTATCTAGAAGCTTTAATTTAGATAAAGATAGGCTTATTGATTTTTCAGCTAATATAAATCCTTTAGGTATTAATGAAAATGTAAAAGAAGTTATAATAAAATCTTTAAATGAAGTTGAAAGATATCCAGATATTACTTATTTTCAGTTAAAATCAGCTATAAGTAAATTCGAAGGAGTAGAAAATAAAGATATAGTTTTAGGCAATGGAGCAGCAGAAGTTATATTTAATCTAGTTAGAGCCATAAAACCTAAAAAAGTATTAATACCTGCTCCTACCTTTGGTGAATATGAAGAAGCAGTTTTAAGTGTTGGTAGTGAAATTAAGGATTTTTATTTGCAAGAGGATAAAAATTGGATTATTGATGAAGAAATAAATAATTATATAAATGATGATATAGATATGGTTTTTATTTGTAATCCTAATAATCCTACAGGAACTTTAACAAGTAAGGATGTACTTATAAATACAATTAAGAAAGCAAGCCTTACTAATACAATTGTTGTAATTGATGAATCTTTTTTAGATTTTATAAGAGAAGTAGAAGAGTATTCAGTAATTAATTTAATAAATGAATTTAGTAATGTTTTTATCATAAAATCAATGACTAAATTATTTGCTATACCAGGTATAAGAATAGGTTATGGAATATGTAAAAATAAAGAGTTATTGAAGAAAATAGAAGAAATTTCAGTGCCTTGGAATATTAATATTTTGGCAGAAAAAGCGGCAATATGTTCATTGAAGGAAGAGGAATATATTGATAAAAAGTTTAAGGTAAATGACTTTATTAATAAAGAAAAGTCTTTTAAGGATTCAAAGAAGTTTGTTCTAATAATTGATGAAATTAATAGAGGTAATATTTCAAAAATATTTGGAGAGCTTATTACGTTATTAGAAGAAGATAAAAGAATAGGTATGGATAATCAAATTACAGTTTGGACCCTCTTCAAGCTCATCGGTTCATTGGCTTTGTTGATGTATGGTATGAAGTCCATGAGTGAGAGCCTTCAGAAAATGGCTGGTCCACAGCTTCGTC
>NZ_JABUTB010000087.1 GCF_021443865.1 Clostridium sp. | reverse complement strand
TATTAATTTATTAATAAAATGTTTATTTATTTGATATTTTATCAGTAATTAATTCAAAGGGGGATTTTTTATGAAAAAGAAATTACTTGTAGGACTTCTAGCCTCAGCAATGGCTACATCACTATTAATTGGATGTGGAAGTTCTAGTACTGAAAGTGGAACTATTAAAATAGGAGGAATCGGTCCATTAACTGGTAGTGCATCTACTTATGGTAATTCTGTTAAAGAAGGGGCGTCTTTATTAGAAAAAGAAATTAATGATGCTGGCGGAATAAATGGCAAAAAAATTGAATTTATATTTGAAGATGATGGTGCCACTCCTGATGGTGCAATGCAAGCTTTTAATAAATTAGTAGATAAAGATGGTGTAGTTGCTATCTTAGGGGGAGTTACTTCTGGCGCTACTTTAGCTATAGCTAAGAACTCAACAGAAAGACAAATTCCTATGATTACACCTACTGGAACTGAACCTTCTATTACTAATGAAGGTGGAGAATATATGTTTAGAGGATGTTTCATAGACTCCTTCCAAGGTGAGATTTTAGCAAAATACACTAAAGAGAATTTAAATAAGAAAACAGCTGCCGTATTATACAATGCTGGTTCTGATTACTCAATAGGTATAGCAAAAGCTTATAAAGAAACCTTAGAGAAAAATGGTGGAACTGTAGTTGAATATTTATCCTATAATGATGGAGATACAGATTTTAAAGCACAATTAACTAAGATTAAAAGTTCTAATCCTGATGTAATAGTATTACCTGATTACTATAATGTTGTTGGACTTATAGCTAAACAAGCTAGAGATATTTCTATTACTTCTCAACTTTTAGGTGGAGATGGTTGGGAATCTGAAGAGTTAGTTAATATAGGTGGAGAAGCAGTAAATGGTGCTATTTATATTAATCACTATTATTCAGGAGATACATCTGAAATAGTTAAAAATTTCGTTGATTCTTATAAGAAAGAATATAACAAAGAGCCAGATTCCTTTGCAGCTTTAGGTTATGACTCTGCTAAAATTTTAGTTGAAGCAATTAAAAATGCTAATAGCACAGATGGAGCAACTATTAAAGATGAATTAAGTAAAATAGAATTAGAAAGCGTTACTGGAAAAATTAGTTTTAATGTAGAAAGATCTGCAATAAAAGGCGCAGCAGTTATTAAATTAGAGGGTGGAAATAAGGTATTAGATAATAAAATAAATCCTTAATACATTTATAAGGGAGGATTAACTATGGAATTTATACAACAATTAATAAATGGCTTAGCTTTAGGTAGCGTATATGCCCTCCTAGCTTTAGGTTACACTATGGTTTATGGAATAATACAGCTTATAAATTTTGCTCATGGTGAAATTTACATGATAGGTGCTTTTGCAGGTTACTATGCATCAAGCGTACTAAAATTACCTTTAATACCTACATTGTTAGTAGCTATGACCGCTTCTGCAATACTTGGTATTTTAATAGAAAAGATTGCATATAAGCCTTTAAGAAAATCTCCAAGAATAGCATTATTAATTACTGCTATTGGTATATCATTGTTTTTACAAAATATTATGAGTAAATTTGTTGGAACAGCTCCAAAACATTTTCCGGAACTAATAGATCTTGAACCAATTAAATTAGGGGGCCTTCAGTTAGATTGGAAAACCATATTAATGTTTGCAGTTTCTTCACTCCTTGTAATTCTCCTTCAATTTATTGTATATAAAACCAAGGTTGGAAAAGCAATGAGAGCAGCTTCTTTTGATATAGAAGCTGCTTCATTGATGGGGATTAATGTAAATAACACTATTTCCCTTACTTTTGCTATTGGATCAGCATTAGCTGGTATAGCTGGTGTTCTAGTTGCAATTTCCTATCCTAGCATAACTCCTTACATTGGTGTAATGCCTGGGTTAAAAGCCTTTGTTGCAGCAGTACTTGGAGGAATTGGAAGTATACCTGGAGCATTAATTGGTGGTTTATCAATAGGGTTATTAGAGACTTTATCTAAAGCATATATTTCAACTACTTTTTCAGATGCTATTGTATTTGGAATATTAATAATAATACTTATAATTAAACCTGCTGGTCTATTAGGTAAAAAGACTAATGAGAAAGTGTAGGTGATTTCAATGAAAGATTTTTTAAACAAAAAAATATTATTAGTACTAGTATCTGTCATTTTAGCTTATGGTATTCTATTTGGTCTTACAACCTCTGGAATTATTAAATCTTATTATACTGGAATAATTATTTTATCATTAATTAATATTATTTTAGCTGTTTCACTTAATTTAATAGTAGGCTTTACTGGTCAACTTTGTTTGGGACATGCTGGTTTTATGGCAATAGGTGCTTATGTATCAGCTATGCTTACAAAAGAAGCAAACTTTCCATTCTTTATAGCCTTATTAATTGGAGCTATTATTGCTTCTATCTTTGCAGCTTTAATTGGTTATCCAACACTACGTTTAAAAGGTGATTATTTTGCTATTACCACTTTAGCTTTTTGTGAAATTATTAGGGTTATTATAATGAATATTGAGGCTGTTGGCGGTGCTACAGGACTTAAAAGTATACCAAAAAAGACTAACTTTACTGTTGCATTTATCTTTGCTGCTTTAACAATTTTAATAATATATAACATCCTTCATTCTTCACAAGGTAGAGCAATGATTACTGTTCGTGAAAATGAAATTGCTGCTGAAGCTATGGGAGTTAATACTTTTAAATATAAAATGATGGCATTTATAATAGGAGCATTTTTTGCTGGTCTAGCTGGATCTTTATATGCTCACTATATGGGATATATACAACCTTCCACTTTTAACTTTGTTAAATCTATAGATTATTTAACTTATGTTGTATTTGGAGGTATGGGGTCATTATCAGGTTCAATTATAGCTACTATAGTATTAACTTTCTTACCTGAATTACTTAGAGGTTTTGCTGAGTATAGAATGATTATATACCCTATTGCTCTTGTTGTACTAATGCTATTTAGACCTCAAGGACTTTTAGGTGATAAAGAAATATCATTAAAAATATTTAAAAATACTTCTAAGATAGTAGAGAAATCAAAAAAAGGAAAGGAGGCTTAAACTATGTTAGATGTTTCAAATTTATCAATTGAGTTCGGTGGATTAAAAGCTGTATCAGAGTTTAATTTAACTATTGATGAAAAGCAAATAGTTGGTTTAATTGGTCCTAATGGTGCTGGTAAAACTACTGTTTTCAACATGTTAACTGGTGTATATTCTCCAACAAACGGAAATATATGTTATCTAGGAGAAAATCTTAATGGTCTTAAACCTTATAATATAACTAAGAAAAAGATAGCAAGAACCTTTCAAAATATAAGATTATTCTCTAACCTTACAGTATTAGATAATGTAAAAGTAAGCTTTAATTATAGAATAAATTACTCTTTATTTGATTCAATTTTAAGAACACCTAAATTTAGAAAAGAAGAGAATAAAATTGAAAAAGAAAGCTTAGAGCTTCTTAAAATATTTTCATTAGATACAAAGGCTGATGAAACTGCTAAAAATCTTTCCTATGGAGAGCAAAGAAAGCTTGAAATAGTAAGAGCACTTGCAACAAACCCATCATTACTTTTATTAGATGAACCTGCTGCAGGTATGAATCCTCAAGAAACTATAGAACTTATGAATCTAATAAATTGGATAAAAGAAAAATTCAATATATCTGTTCTTTTAATTGAACATGATATGAAATTAGTTATGGGTATTTGTGAAAAAATAGTAGTTCTTGACTATGGTAAGAAAATTGCAGAAGGTACACCTGATGAAATAAAAAATAATCCTAAGGTAATTGAAGCTTACCTAGGTGAGGGGGCTTAGAATATGCTTAAAATAGACAACATAAATTTATATTACGGTGGCATACACGCCCTAAAAGATTTATCTTTAGAAGTAAAAAAAGGTGAAATAGTAACCTTAATAGGAGCAAATGGGGCAGGAAAAACCTCAACATTAAGAGCTATATCAGGCCTTGAGCCAATTAAGTCAGGAACTATCACATATAAAGATGGAAACTTAAAAAAGGTTCCTACTCATGAAATAGTTTCTCTTGGCTTATCTCATGTACCTGAAGGCAGAAAGATTTTCGCAAATCTTACAGTAAAAGAAAATTTAGAATTAGGTGCTTATTTAAAGAAAAACAAAAGTGAAATTAAATCAGATATGGAAATGGTATTCTCTAAATTTCCAAGATTAAAAGAAAGAGAAAAACAACAAGCTGGTACTCTTTCTGGTGGTGAACAGCAAATGTTAGCCATAGGTCGTGCTTTAATGAACAGACCAGAAATGTTAATTTTAGACGAACCTTCCATGGGGCTTGCCCCACTAGTTGTAAAAGATATATTTGATACTATTGTGGAAATAAATAAATCTGGTACTACTATTCTACTTGTAGAACAAAATGCTAACATGGCCTTATCAATTGCCAATAGAGCTTATGTTCTAGAAACAGGAAAAATAGTTTTATCAGGAAAAGCTAGTGATTTATTAAATGATGATAGTATTAAAAGTGCTTATCTTGGTGAATAACAAAAAATAAACTAAAGGAAATGAAAAATAAAAAGGGGCTGTCGCACAATGTAAAATGAATAATTCTACATTCTACATTTTTAATTTAGGAGCTGTTGCGACAGCTCCATTTTCGTTTTTTATTATAACTAATAAAGAAATTTAATTCCTCTTTACTAAGTATATTTAATTAGCATCTTTAGTATTATTAAACTCCAACTATATTCTTAAGCCATTTCTTTTGTTTATATCTTTTAAAACCTAATACAAATTTATAAACTTCTTCAATGGTTATCATGGCATAAACATAGTATATAGGTAAGCCTAGAACTATTCCTCCTAAAAATGCAAAGGGAATTCCTACTAACCATACACCTGTCAAATCAAGTAGTAATGATGCTTTGGTATCTCCACCACTTCTTAGAACTCCTACTATATTAACTAAGTTAAACATCCTAAAAGGTAAATAACATACAAATACTGTTAAACATTTTGTAATATCATTTGCTACAGTACTATCAACGGAAAATAAATTAATTAATGGATTTCTTATTAAAATGCAAATTGCTCCCATAATTATTGTAAGTATTAATTGAATAACAAAAAAACTTTTTGCATGCTTTTCAGCATCCTTTAATTTATTTCCTCCTAATTCATTTCCTAAAATTACTGCTGTAGCTGCACTAAGACCTTGGAATATAACAATACAAATCTGCTCAACATTTTGTGTTATAGTAATAGATGCCACAGCTTCATCTCCCATTCTTCCATATACTAATGAATACATAGTAACACCTAGCCCCCACATAAACTCATTAGCAATAACTGGTGAAACAGTAACTAAATATTTTTTAATAAAATCCTTATTAAAAGTAATTAATTCCTTTATCTTAGCAGCAGCTGCTCCTTTACTAACATAAGCTACCGTTAATATGGATAGGCACTCTACTAATCTTGCTATTACTGTAGCTATTGCAGCTCCTTGAACCCCTAATTTAGGTGCTCCAAAATTACCAAAGATAAAAGTATAATTTAGTACTACATTTACTAATATAGCTACTAGACTAATAAAAACTGGAGCATTAACCTTATTAGTTGCCCTAAGTACAGAAATATAACAATTAGTAATTGCAGTTAATGGATAACTTAATGCTACCACTACTAAGTAGGATGCTCCAATAGCTATTGTTCCTTCACTTGGAGTAAAAATTCTCATTACTACTTTAGGTATAAAGACTCCTGCAAGCATAAATAAAATAGCTGCTGAAAGACCTATAATAAGAGAAGCTCCCAGTACCTTTCTAATATTTTTTATATCTTTTTTACCCCAATATTGAGCAGTTAAAATTGATGAACCACTAACTACTCCAAATAATAATAAAGTAAATACAAAGAAAACCTTATTGGCTAGTCCTACTGCGGCTATAGAACTTTCTCCTAATGAACCTATCATTAAATTATCTACTAAATTTAAGGTTGTATTTAATAATGCCTGAATAGCAATTGGTATAGCAATTGCCACTATCTTTTTTATAAATTTTTTGTCTTCAAAAATATTCTTAAAATATGTTAATTCCATGAAATCTCCTTAAGCTAATTTATTTTAATAATTTTTACTTTTGTTTCATTGTAAGTAACTTGTCCACCAATATCTGATATACCTGATTCTGTTAAATAGTTAGGGTTTCCATGTTTAGACCACCATCCTACATACATAAGAACAACATAATCTGATACTATGTTATCAATATTTAACTTTACAGTTATCTCACCTTTTTCACTTTTTAATGTTACTATTTCATCATTATTTAAGTTTAAGTTTTTAGCCATATTTTCATTTATATATGCAATGGCAATTCCCTCTTTATCCATCATATGCTGACTAGATAAGCTATCTCTTGTATGGTTTGTTAATAATATAAATTTTTCATCTTTAATATGCTCTCTATATAACATATTATTAAAGAAAATTTCAAACTTACCTGACTTAGTTTCAAATTTTTTATCTTCCCAAGCTATTGGTTTATGAATAGTAAAGTTATTATTCTTTAAATATTCAATATTTACTTCTTTGTTATATGTCTTTAAAGGTTCTATTACTTTACTTAAATACTCCCTTTTATTTACATAAGGATATCTTTCTATATTAAGATTTCTAGCAAGCTCTTTAAAAAGCTCATATTCATCCATTAATATTTCCTTTGGAGCTACTGCCCTTTCATTGTAGATAATATATGGATTAGTCATAGAACTATATATAATATCTTCACTTTCTAAGGTACTAGTAGTTGGAATAAATAAATCACATTCAATTGCCGTATCTGTCATAAACATATCAAAGCATACTTTAAATTCAATTTTAGAAAAAGCATCTTTTAATTCATTTAAATCTGCAAGTTGATTTAGCAAATTAGACTTAGTTACAACAGCCATTTTTATTGGAATATTATATTTATTTAATTTCTCTTTTGAAATATCTTCTTTTATATATATTTTTTCATCATTATAATAGTCTTTACCTTTTAAAGAAGCCTTTATAAAATCTGCTATCTCACTTACATAATAAAATCTATTTTCACAAAGTTCCTCACTATTATAGGGATCAGAATTAATTACATTTGGATAAACCTTATTTGCATAATTTATTCCCCCGCCACTAAAGCCAATTTGTCCTGTTATTGCTCCTAAGATATCTACTAAACTTATAGTATTACCACCATTTTTATACTTTTGCATTCCATATCCAAGTAATATTGTTGAGTATTTATTTGTATATAAATGAACTAACTCTTCTATTTCATTCATTCCTACTCCACAAGCTTCTATCAAGTCCTCTAAGGATAATGCTTCTAAATAATTTCTATATTCTTCAAAGCCATTAACATAATTATCAATATAACTTTTATCGTATAATTCCTTTTCTATTATTATCTTACCCATTGCAAGAGCTAAAGCTCCATCACCATTAGGCTTTATTCTAATATATATATCTGCCATTTCAGCTGTCTTTGTATAAATGGGATCTATTACTACTATCTTGCTTCCCTTTGACTTTGCTTTCTTTATACATTGCATAGTATGTATAGATGTAAATGCTGGATTCTTTCCCCAAATAAATATTGATTTGCTATTAAACATATCTTCTAAAGAATGGCTTCTTACATCTCCAAAATTTAATGTCTGTGCTTTTATTCCAGCACTCCAGCAAGGACCGCCTTTTGCCTTGCTTACTCCTCCAAAGAAATTAAAAAATAAATCTCCTATGCTTTTAAGTAAAGCCCCATTGCCATATTGTTCATAATATAATATAGATTTTGATGAATATTTATTTTTATAGTAACTTAATTTTTCTGTTAATATTGATAGTGCTTCTTTAAAGGTTATCTCTTTCCATTCTCCATTAACCTTTAGCATTGGATTGTATATTCTATCTTTATGACTCAATCTATCTAAATGCGCAAGGCCTTTTTGGCAAACAAATCCCTTAGTAAAAGGATGATTTTTATCGCCTACTATTTTTAATATTTCGTTATTTTCTACATGAATATTAAATTTACAGCAATCAAAACAATCTAAAGTACATCCATGACTTAATACTTCCATTTTTCCCCCTACATCCTATTATTTTTATTTTCTTTCTATTCTTTTATAATCCAATAACATTATATATCTTTATTCTTAATTATAATAGACTGTGTATTTATAAATTATATCTAATTGTACAAAAAAGAAAACTCCTATTTAGTATAATCCCCTTATGGTAGACAAATATAAAAAGACCCTTATAAT
>NZ_JABUTB010000086.1:20471-32958 GCF_021443865.1 Clostridium sp. | reverse complement strand
ATCATAAGTTTTCCATTCTTGCATTTTACTTCCATCAACATCATCTCCATTTGGATTACCATTTTTAGCAAAATTACATAAATACTTCAAAGAATGGCCATAAATACTTAGAAAGATTTACTTTTGATTCTATTCCAGAATATAACTATAGAGTTGAAGATGTAAATATTAAAAAGAGCATATCTATGGATTATGGTCATAATACAGTAGCTGTTTGTTATGAAATAGAAAATGGTATAGAAGATATTAATTTTAAGATAGTACCTGTATTTAACTATAGATTATCTGGAGATGCAATAGAAAAATCTAGGTTAAAATTTACAGAAGAGCTAAAAGATAATAAATTAATATTAATACCAGAGGAAAATAAAGATGTAAAAATTCTTTTTGAAGCTTCAGAAGGTGAATTTTATAATAGAAGATTAATTCCTATGAACATAAGTACTCCTAATTATTTGTATGAAGAAAATAATTATTACAATATAGAAAATAGGACTGGCTTTTTGGGTTTAGACAATCATTATACTCCATATGAAGTAAATATAAGCATAAAGGCTATGGAAACTAAAAGAATGTATATTATTTGTTCTATAGAAAATGAAATAAATAAAGATGGATTCCAAATAGAGAAAGAATATAAGGAAAGAGTAAATAAATTAGTTTTACAAGCAGGATATAAAGAAAATTTTGGTTGTAATTTAGTTAAGGCTGCAGATCATTTTATTGTAAATAGAAATAGTACGGGCCTTAAAACAATTTTAGCTGGGTATCCTTGGTTTACTGATTGGGGAAGAGATACAATGATAGCCTTTGAAGGATTAGTACTATGTACAAAGAGATATGAAGAGGCTAGAGAAATACTAGAATCCTTCGCAAAGTATATAAGAAATGGACTAGTACCAAATTTATTTCCAGATGAGAATACAGAACCGTTATATAATACTGTAGATGCATCCCTTTGGTATTTTCAAGCTGTTTATAAGTACTTAAAGTATACAGGAGAAGAGGAAGATTATAAGTATATAGAGGAGAAAATATATGATAAATTAGTCGAGATTTTTAAGGCATATTCAACTGAAACATTATTTTCTATAGGTATGGATGAAGATGGGCTTATATTTGCAGGCTCTGGCTATGATCAAGTAACTTGGATGGATGTAAGAGTTGGAGATTTAGTAGTTACGCCAAGACATGGAAAGCCAGTTGAAATAAATGCCCTTTGGTATAATGCACTATGTATAATTGAGGAACTAAGAATTAAATTTAATAAAGAGGATTTAGGATATCGCAAACTAAAAGAAAAAGTTAAAATAAATTTTGAGAAAAAGTTTTGGAATAATGTAAAAAACTGTTTGTATGATGTTATTGATGAAAAGGATGATAAAATTAGACCTAATCAAATATGGGCTGTATCCCTACCTTTTTCTATATTACCAAAAGAAAAAGAAAAGCTAGTAGTTAATACAGTTTATAAGCACTTATATTCAACTTATGGATTAAGATCATTATCATTTATAGATAAAGAATACAAAGGTAAATATATTGGAAAGCTTATAAATAGAGATTTGTCATATCATATGGGAACAACTTGGAGTTTTTTAATAGGACCTTTTATTACAGCTTATTTAAAGGTAAATAACTATGATGAAGAGTCAAAGAATAGAGGAAAGAAAATGTTAGCTGTATTTGAAGATCATATGAGGGATGGATGTATTAACGGAATAGCAGAAATATTTGATGGAGATTTCCCAGCTACAAGTAGAGGCTGTTATTCTCAAGCTTGGGGAGTTGGGGAAGTTTTAAGGGTTTATAATGAATTATATAAAAAATAGTATTAATAATTATTATTTTATGATATTATGTTTCTAAAAAGTAATTTGAAAGGATAACAAAATGAAGAAGTTAATGAATTTTTCTAATATTATATTTATTGCAGCTATATGTACATTTATATATGGTTTATATAAAATATATGCTATTAGACGAGTATTACCTCCAGGAGTATGTCCTATTGATAGCAATAGACCTATATTATTTATAGGAGTATTTCTTATGTTAATATCAATCCTAATATCTTATTTTGAAGATAAACAGAAAAGTAAGAAAATATTAAATTAATATAGTTATTTTAATATCAAAATGATAATTTTTATTAATATGATACAAACAAAGAATTAATAGTAATTTAGGGAATTATAATAGTATTCCTTATCATTTTAAGATTAATTTGATTATAATTAATTAGAATAATGAAGAAATATGAATAAAAAAAGTCTTTAATGTTTTGGCACATTTATTGCTTAGATAATAAATGAAACATTAAAGGCTTTTTTAGTTTTAAAAAGAAAAACATATAGCTATGTGAAAAATTAATACTATTATTTATTAAAAATAGTATTGTTATCAATTTGAGAAAGGCTTTTCAATTTGATAATGGCATAATTGAAAGATTATGTACTAATAAAATTATTTATTACATGAGGGGGAATATTTTTTATGGTAGAGATGAAAAAGAAAAATAGTAGGAGCACTTCCATATTTCATGTAAACGGTATACCTAGTTTTAAAAAAGCTATGCCATTATCTCTTCAGCATTTACTTGCTATGATAGTTGGAAATGTTACACCTGCCATTATAGTTGCAGGTATTACAGGAATGGACTTAAGTGATAAAACTCTATTAGTTCAATGTTCATTATTTATGGCTGGAATAGCTACATTAATGCAATTATATCCCGTATGGAAATTGGGAGCTGGCCTTCCTGTGGTTATGGGAATAAGCTTTGCTTATGTACCAACCTTAACAGCAATAGGATCCGCTTATGGAATTGAGGCAATTTTTGGAGCTCAACTAGTAGGTGGTATTGCAGCTATAATAGTTGGTGCATTTATTAAGCCTCTAAGAAAACTATTTCCACCATTGGTTGCTGGAACTGTTGTTTTTACAATTGGTCTATCATTATACCCAACTGCTGTAAGGTATATGGCAGGTGGAGCAACTGCAACTGATTTTGGTTCACCTACAAATTGGATAATAGCAATGGTTACCTTAATAGTGGTTTTATTTTGCAATCATTTTACAAAAGGGTATGTAAAGCTTGCGTCTATCTTAGTAGGAATAATCGTAGGGTATATTTTTTCTATTGTTATAGGAAAAGTAGACTTTACTGCAATATCAGCAGCTAGATGGATACAAGTACCAACACCACTTCATTATGATATGAAGTTTGAAGTATCGGCAATTATATCAATGGTTATTATTTATGTTGTTAATTCTGTTCAAGCTGTAGGAGATTATTCAGCTACTACAGAAGGTGGCTTAGGTAGAGAACCTTATGATCATGAATTATCAGGAGGAATAATGGCAAATGGAGTATCAAGTATATTAGGTGCATTCTTTGGTGGTTTACCTACAGCAACATATAGCCAAAATGTAGGAATAGTGGCTATGACTAAGGTTGTAAGCAAATATATAATAATGCTTGCGGCTGTCTTTATGTTAATAGCAGGCTTTATTCCAAAGTTTGGAGCTCTAATTACAACTATACCTCAAAGTGTTTTAGGAGGAGCTACAATAATAGTTTTTGCAATGATTACTATGACAGGAATAAAAGTAATTATTAAGGATGAATTATCTAGTAGAAATATAAGCGTTGTTGGTCTTTCTGTTGCATTAGGAATGGGTATAACTCAAGTTCCAGGAGCTTTAGATGCTTTTCCAAGCACTGTTAATATGGTATTTGGAAGCTCACCAGTTGTAATAACAACTATAACAGTAATAGTATTAAATTTAGTATTACCAAAACAAACTATTGAAGATGAAGATAATGAAAGAAGCAAAATAGAAAATTAAAAGAAGAATATANAAGTTAAAGGATAAATATACTATAGAAATTACTAATGAAGTAAGAATAAGATCATTATCAAAATGAGAAAAAGTATATTGATAATTATCATAGATTCTCGAGTGATGTATTGAATTAAATTAATTTACATGAGGGGGAATAAATTACTATGATACAAATAGGAAAGAGAGTAGAGAGAAGTACTTCAGTTTTTGATTTAAATGGAGTTCCATCATTAGAAAAAGCAATACCATTATCACTTCAGCATTTACTTGCTATGATAGTTGGTAACGTAACACCAGCTTTAATAGTAGCAGGAACAACAGGACTTGGCACAAGTGACACAACTCTTTTAGTTCAATCTTCATTTTTGATAGCTGGAATAGCTACATTAATGCAGTTATATCCTTTATGGAGAATAGGATCAGGATTACCAATGGTAATTGGTGTAAGTTTTACTTATGTACCAACTTTAATTGCCATAGGATTAAATTATGGAATTGAAGCTATTTTTGGTGCACAATTGGTGGGTGGTTTGGTAGCCATAATATTCGGTGCTTTTTTAAAGCCAATGAGAAAATTATTTCCACCATTAGTTGCAGGAACTGTTGTATTTTCAATAGGATTATCCTTATATCCTACAGCAGTGACATATATGGCAGGTGGAGCTAATTCAATTGATTTTGGATCACCTATAAATTGGATGTTGTCATTAGTTACTTTAATGGTTGTATTATTTTGCAACCACTTTACCAAGGGATATTTTAAATTAGCATCTATTCTAGTTGGAATAATAGTAGGATATATGGGCGCATTATTTTTAGGAAGAATTGATTTTACTCCTGTTATAGAAGCATCATGGGCACAAATTCCAACTATAATGCCTTTTGGAATTAAATTTGTACCTTCAGCTATAATTGCAATTAGTGTAATATATATTGTTAACTCTGTAGAAGCTGTAGGGGATCTTTCTGCTATAACAGAAGGTGGTTTAAATAGAGATGCAAAGGATACTGAAATATCCGGAGGGATAATAGCAAGTGGAATAGCTAGTTCCATAGGAATATTATTTGGAGGCCTTCCAACAGCAACATACAGTCAAAATGTTGGAATTGTAGCAATGACAAAGGTTATTAGCAAATTTATAGTTATGATAGCTGCTACTTTTATGTTAGTTGCAGGATTCATTCCAAAATTTGGAGCTTTAATTACAACTATACCACAAAGTGTTTTAGGTGGAGCTAATATTATAGTTTTTGCCATAATTACAATGACTGGAATTAAAATAATAATTAAAGATGAGTTATCAAGTAGAAACGTTACTATTGTAGGTCTTTCTGTTGCTTTAGGAATGGGTGTAACACAAGTTCCAGGTGTTTTGGATGCTTTTCCAAGTGGAGTAAGTATGGTTTTTGGAAGTTCACCAGTTGTAATAACTACTATAGCAGTTATACTACTAAATTCAATATTACCAAAACAAAGTATTGAAGATGAAGAAATTGAAAGAAGTAAAATAGAAGGTTAATATATTTAATATTATGGAGCTTTTCTAACAGCTCCATAATAGAGTATATGTTATAAGCATAATTTAATAATAATATAAAAATTTGTATAAAAAGTAAAAGCTCCTTTAGGAGTTTTTTCTTTAGATAAAAACCTATGCATCTCTTAATTTATATAATTAAAGTGGCATATAACTTGCTATAAATATATAAGTGAATTAAGGCTATAAAAGAAAAAGAGGTGTTTAGATATGTCATCCATATTAAAAGAAATTCAAAGTGCGGTAATGAGATATATAAATATAGTTGAAAAAATATTAAGTGTTGATGTTGAAGTAGTTGATGAAAATTTAATTAGAATAGCTGCAACAGGTGCATATAAAAATAGAATAGATAAAGACATATCAAAACAAGGCTATGCTTATAGGGAAGTATTAAAAAGTGGAGAATTTAAAGCTATAACAGAGCCGGGAAAAGACAGTATATGTAGAAATTGTATAAAAAGAGGTAAATGCGAAGAATTATTTGAAATGAGTACTCCTATAAAATTTCAAGGTAAAATAATAGGAGTTTTAGGTCTTGTTTGTTTTAATGAAGAGCAAAAAGAACAAATACTTGAAAAATTTGATAATTATAAAGCATTTATGGAGCAAATAGCTGAATTTATAAGTACAGCTGCTTATGAAAATTTGCAAAGAAAAAGAGAAGATGTAGTATTAAAATCTTTAAATTTAATTATCGATAAAATGGATCAAGGAGTAATGGTATTAAATAAAAATGACAAAGTAACTCATATAAATTCAAAAGGTGTTGAATTAATTAAACATGTAGATAATTTTTTTGCTTCAAAGGTAACTATTGAAAGTACTGGAGATAGTTTATTCCAAATGGAGATATATAAAGTATCTATAGGAAATCAAAGTTATCAATTTATAGGAAACATATTTCCTATGGGATTAAATGATAATCAGTTTGATAAAATATTTGTATTTAGAGACTATAAGGGATTTCGAGATGATATTTCAGAATACACTAATATAAAAAATACAATTAAGACAGAAAATATTTTAGGACAAACTCTTATAATGCAAGATTTAAAAAGAAAAGTAAAAAGAATAGCTTTATCTACATCTACAGTATTAGTAACTGGTGAAAGTGGTACAGGTAAAGAGGTATTTGCTAGAGCAATACATAATGAAGGAAACAGGAAATCTAAGGCTTTTATTGCCATTAATTGTGGCGCTATACCAGATACATTACTAGAAAGTGAATTATTCGGTTATGTTAAAGGTGCTTTTACAGGAGCAGATCCTATGGGGAAGATAGGAAAATTTGAACTGGCTAATAAGGGGACAATTTTTTTAGATGAAATAGGTGATATGCCAATATATTTACAAACAAAATTACTAAGAGTATTACAAGAAAGAAAAATAACTAGAGTTGGATCAAATAAAGAAATTGATATAGATGTTAGAGTAATTGCAGCTACCAATAAAAACTTAAGCGAATTAATAAGAGAAAATAAATTTAGAGAAGACTTATATTATAGACTAAATGTAATACCTTTTGATATACCTCCTTTAAGGGATAGGATAGATGATATTGGATTATTAATTAAATTTTTTATAGATAAATATACTAATTTGTTAGACAAAAGCTTTGAAAACATAGTAATAACAGAGGATGTAAAAAAAGCTTTTTATAGATATTCATGGCCTGGTAATGTTAGAGAATTAGAAAATACTATAGAATTTATAGTTAATATGATAGGTACAGATGGTGTAATAGACAAAGAAGTTATACCTAAAAATATTTTATCAAGGGATAGAATAGATATTACTTTAGATAGAAAAGAAATAATTCCTCTTAAGGAATTAGAAGAAATAGAAATAAAAAAAGCATTAGAATTATACGGAACAACAACAGAAGATAAAAAGTTAATAGCAAAAAAATTAGGCATAGGAATAGCTACCTTATATAGAAAAATTGATGAATATAAGCTTTTAAAATAAAAGATAAAGCATTTATTTATAATTTAAGCATATAAAATATCCATATACTATAAATGATATTACAGGATATTTAAATATAAATACTAAATATAAAAGGGAATAAAAATTTTATGGAGGTGTACAATGACTTATAAAGTAATAGGCAGCAATATAAATAGAATTGACGCGGTTGCTAAGGTTACAGGAAAAGCAAAATATGTTGATGATTTTTTTGAGAGGGACATGCTTGTTGGTAAGGTTTTAAGAAGTCCTTATGCCCATGCAAAAATAGTCAATATAGATTTTAGTGAAGCAAGTAAGTTAGAAGGAGTAGAGGCAATAATAACTCACAAAGAACTCCCTAAAATAAAATTTGCTACAGCAGGTCATCCATGGTCATTAGAGGCAAGTCATAGAGATATTGAAGATAGGCTTATATTAACTGATAAAGCAAGATTTGTAGGAGATGCTATAGCAGCTGTAATAGCAATTGATGAAGTAATAGCAGAAAGAGCATTGAAGCTTATAAAGGTAGAATATGAGGTTTTACCACATATTTTAAAATCAGAAGATGCAATTAAAGAGGGAGCACCAGCAATACATGATGAAAGACCAAATAATGTATTAAGTGAAATGGGATCAGAGTCTGGAAATGTTGAAGAAGATTTTAAAAATGCTTATGAAATTTTTGAAGATACCTTTGAAACTAGCATAGTACAACATTGCCAAATGGAAAATCATAGTGCATATTCTTATGTTGATGGTGAAGGAAGAATTATAGTAGTTTCATCTACACAAATACCACATATAGTAAGAAGAATTGTAGGGCAAGCTTTTGGAATTCCTTGGGGAAAAATTAGAGTAATTAAGCCATATGTGGGTGGCGGCTTTGGAAATAAGCAAGATGTAGTTTTGGAACCGCTAACAGTAGCAATGAGCCTAGCTGTAAATGGTAGACCTGTTAGATATACATTAGATAGAGAAGAGTGTTTTATTGATACCAGAACTAGACATGCTATGAAGTTAAAATTTAAAACAGCTGTGTCTAAGGAAGGAAAATTACTTGGATTAGATATAGATAATTTAGTTAATAATGGAGCTTATGCATCTCACGGACATTCAGTTACTATGAGTGCTGGTAGTAAATTTAGACCATTATATAATTTTAATTCAATAAAATATAGACCAAAAACAGTCTATACTAATTTACCAGTAGCAGGTGCCATGAGAGGTTATGGAGCACCACAAATGTTTTTTGCTATAGAAAGCCATGTTGAAGATATAGCAAGAAAATTAAATATGGATCCAATAGAATTTAGATTAAAGAATTTAATTAGTGAAGGCTATGTAGAACCAGTTAGTAAAAATATTGCAAGAGCTTTTGCACTTCCTGAATGTATACAAAAGGGAAGAGACTTAATAAATTGGGATGAAAAGAAGAAAATTTATAAAAATCAAAAGGGAGATAAAAGAAGAGGGCTAGGAATGGCATGCTTTAGCTATTTTAGTGGAACTCATCCAGTAGCTTTAGAGCCAGCCGGTGCAAGAATAGTTATGAATCAAGACGGTTCAGTTCAATTACAAATTGGGGCTACTGAAATAGGACAAGGTAGTGATACTGTATTTGGACAAATGGTGGCGGAAGTATTAGGAATTCCTTTAGATATGGTACATGTAATAAGTAACCAAGATACTGATATAACACCATTCGATACTGGGTCTTATGCATCAAGACAAAGTTTTGTATCTGGAGCAGCTGTTAAAAAAGCAGCTTTAGAAGTAAAAGATAAAGTTCTTGAATTTGCAAGACATAAATGTGGATTAGAAAAAGAAGCCTTAGACTTAGAAAATTGTAGCGTTGTAGAAAAAATATTAGGCAGAACTGTTTGCACATTAGAAGAAGTTGCTATGGAATCATACTATGACAGAATAAAATATGCACCGATAACAAGTGATACTTCAGTAAATGTTAGAGTGAATTCTATTGCTTATGGAGTAACATTTACAGAAGTTGAAGTGGATATGAAAACAGGAAAAATAGAAGTTTTAGAAATTTATAACGTACATGATTCAGGAATAATATTGAATCATAAATTAGCAGAAGGACAAGTTGACGGTGGTGTTAGTATGTCATTAGGTTATGCTCTTTCTGAACAAATGCTTTTTGATGAAAAAACCGGTAAACCATTAAATAATAATTTATTAGATTATAAGCTTCAAACTATAATGGATACACCTGCAATAGGTTCTGCATTTATAGAGAAGTATGAACCAGCAGCAGGATTTGGACAAAAATCACTTGGCGAAAATACAACAATAACTCCAGCACCAGCAATACGTAATGCTGTGCTTGATGCAACAGGAGTTGCCTTTAATAAAATTCCAATGAATCCTCAGTCAGTTTTTGAAAAATTTAAAGAACTTGGCTTAATATAAGGAGGAAGAAATATGTTCGATATAAATAATATTTACCAACCTAAAACATTAAATGAAGCCTTAGAAATTTTAGATAACAAAGAAAATGTAAAGATTATTGCGGGGGGAACAGATGTATTAATAAAATTACATCATGGAGATCTTGCTGGAGTTGAATTATTAAGTATTAGAGATATAGAAGAATTAAAGCAAATAACACTAAATGATGAAGGGGATATAGAAATTGGTTCAATGGCATCTTTTAGTGATGTTTTTAGAAGTGATGTAATAAATGAAAATATTTATGTACTATCAGAAGCAGCAGTTTCCATGGGTGGACCACAAGTAAGGAATATGGCAACCATAGGTGGAAATGTATGTAATGGTGCTGTTTCAGCAGATAGTTCAACAAGTCTTTTTGCACTTAATGCAGAACTTTTACTAAGAACAAAAAATGAAGAAAGAATAATACCTATTAAGGAATTTTATTTAGGACCTGGAAAGGTAAGTATACTTCCAAATGAGATATTAGTAAAAATAATAATAAGAAAAAAAGATTATTTAGGTTATAAAGGAAATTATATAAAGTTTAGTAACAGAAAAGCTATGGATATTGCAATGCTAGGAGTTTCTGTTGTAGGAGCCATTGAAAATAACCAATTTAAGGATTTAAGAATTTCATTAGGTGTAGCAGCACCAACACCAATAAGATGTTTAAAAGCAGAAGAGTTTGCTAAGGGTATTGAGGTGGATATGGCTAATATTATTGAAATATCAGAAAAAGCTTTATTAGATGCAAAGCCAAGAAATTCTTGGAGAGGTTCAAAGGATTTTAGAGAGCATTTAATAAAAGAATTAACTAAAAGAGGAATTATAGAAGTAATTAAGAGAGCAGGAGGTGCAGTTAATGAATAATGAATATATGAAGAAGATTTCATTAACAATAAACGGGAAAAAAAATAATATAGAAGTTGATATAAGAGAAACACTTTTAGATGTATTAAGAGAAAGACTTCATTATACTGGAGTTAAAAGAGGGTGTTCTGTTGGAGAATGTGGTGCTTGCACAGTATTAGTTGATGGAGTTCCAATAGATTCATGTATATATATGGCTGTATGGGCAGATGGAAAAGAAATTTTAACTATAGAAGGTTTAGAGAAAAATGGAGAATTATCCAAGGTACAAAAGGCATATGTAGATGAAGGTGCTGTACAATGTGGATTTTGTACTCCAGGTTTAGTTCTTACTACTACAGCTCTTGTAAATAGTGGGAAGACATACAATGATGAAGAGATAAAAAGAGAAATATCAGGGCATTTATGTCGTTGTACAGGATATCAAAAAATATTTAATGCAACTAAAAAGTCTTTAGAAGAATAAAATTATTAATATCCATTGTAAATAGTTAATTTATTAAATATGGAGGGGTTATTATGAAAAATAGTTTGCTTATAAAAAATATTAAAGCTTTAATAACTTGTGATGAAAATGATAATTTATTTGAAAATGTGAATTTATATATTGAAGATGGTGTTATAAAGTATATAGGAAATGAGATTTATGAAGCAAATGAAGTAATAGACGCAAAAGATATGTATGTATATCCTGGGCTAGTAAATAGTCATCATCATCTATTTCAAACCTTTACTAGAAACTTACCACAAGTTCAAAATTTAGAACTTTTTGATTGGTTAACTACATTATATGAAATATGGAAGGGTGTAGTTTCAGAATCAGTAAGATATAGCTCTTTAGTTGGAATGGGAGAGTTAATGAAATACGGTTGTACTACTTGTTTTGATCATCATTACCTATTTCCTCAAAATGCAGAGGAAACACTTATTGATGAACAATTCAATTCAGCTAAAGAACTTGGTATAAGATTTCATGCGTCAAGAGGAAGTATGGACTTAAGTAAAAAAGATGGTGGATTGCCACCAGATTCAGTAGTACAAAGAATGGATAGAGTTTTATATGATTCAGAAAGAGTAATAAAAAAATATCACGATGCTAGTGAATTTTCAATGAGACAAGTTGCTCTAGCACCTTGTGCACCATTTAATGTTACAGCAGAACTTATGAAAGAAAGTGCTGCTTTAGCTAGAAAATATAATGTAAGACTTCATACACATTTAGCTGAAACAATAGATGAAGAAAAATATACTCTTGAAAGATTTAATATGAGACCTCTTGAATATATGGATACTCTTAATTGGGTTGGTAGCGATGTTTGGTATGCACATGGTATTCATTTTAATACAGATGAGCTTAAAGTTTTAGCAAAAACACAAACAGGAGTAGCGCATTGTCCAATTTCAAATATGAAATTATCATCAGGTATTGCTAGAATTCCTGAAATGATAAATTTAGATGTTCCAGTAGGACTAGCTGTTGATGGAAGTGCTAGTAATGATGGATCTAATCTATTAGAAGAACTTAGAGTTTGTTATTTACTTCATAGATCAAAGTGGAGTAATAAGGCACCAACTGGATATGATATTTTAAAACTAGCTACAAAGGGGAGTGCTAGAGTTCTAGGAAGAAAAGATTTAGGTGAGCTTAAAGTGGGAAAAGCAGCAGATTTATTTATGATTAATTCTAATAGAATTGAATTTATAGGAGCAGAATATGATCCTAAATCAATATTAGGAACACTAGGTTTTAAATCTCCTGTTGATTACACTATAATTGCAGGAAAAGTAGTGGTAAAAGGTGGAAAACTAACTACTATAGA
>NZ_JABUTB010000086.1:18189-20432 GCF_021443865.1 Clostridium sp. | reverse complement strand
TTTATTTTCTAAAATATAATATACTATAAATTAAATAACTATAATTTATTAAATAGATTATCTAATGACAAGGGTGTGGAAAAATGAATGGTATTATTTTAGCATCTGGGTTTAGTAAGAGAATGGGGATAAATAAGTTATTAATGAACTACGGTGAAGAAGTAATTCTCCAAAAGGTTATAAGAGAAATTAAAAAAACTAATATAATTAAATTAATATTAGTAGCAAGAGAAGAAAGTGTTATTAAACTTGGAATAGAAGAAGGAATAGAAGTAGTAAAAAATGAATTTGCAGATTTTGGGCAAAGTCAGTCCATAAGACTTGGATTAGATAAAGCAGATGTAGATTATGATTTTATGTTTTTTTGTGGAGACCAACCTTTTATAGATTGTTACTCTATAAATAAATTAATAGATTTTTCTTTAAAGTTTAAAGATAGCATTGTAATACCTAGAGTTAAAGATAAAGTTGGAAGTCCTGTTATTTTTCCAAGAGTTTTAAAGAGTGAATTAGAATCTCTAGAGGGAGATATGGGAGGGCGAAAAGTAATAAAAGATAACCAAGATAAAGTTAAATATGTAGACTTAAATAATGAACTTTTTCTACAAGATATTGATACTCTAGATGACTATATGAAATTTATTCTAAATAATAAATGAACTATAAAGTAATAAATAGAAATGCTATGCTTTAAATAATAAAGGAATATATCTTTAGAAATAAGGTGGGGGGCCTAAGGATGGATTATAAATATATATCTGAAGAGGTTGTAAAATGTTCAGAAAAATATAAAGAAGATATGAGTGCTTTTTTAAGAGAAATAATAGCAATACCCTGTGAAAGCTGTAATGAAGAAGAGAAAATAAATAGAATAAAAAGGGAAATGGAAAAGGTAGGCTTTGATAAAATAGAAGTTGACCCAATGGGGAATATATTAGGGTACCTTGGTAAAGGAAGCCACCTAATAGCTATGGACGGACATGTAGATACAGTTGGAGTAGGGGATCCAAGTCTTTGGAATTATAATCCTTATGAAGGGGATGAGGACGAAGAAATAATATTAGGAAGAGGAAGTAGTGATCAAGGTGGCGGAATTGCTGCTATGATTTATGCGGGGAAAATAATAAAAGACTTAAATTTAGAAGATGATTATACATTATTAGTTACCTGTACAGTTCAAGAAGAAGACTGTGATGGACTATGTTGGGAATATATAATTAAAGAAGATAATATAAAGCCAGAATTTGTTGTTATTACAGAACCTACAGGTTGTAATATTAATAGAGGGCATAGAGGTAGAATGGAAATTAAAATTACTACTTCCGGTATAAGCTGTCATGGCTCTGCTCCAGAAAGGGGAGAAAATGCCATACTTAAAATGGCTCCTATACTTAATGAATTAAAGGATTTAGGGGAGAAAATAATAGATAATGATTTCTTAGGTAAGGGAACAATAACTGTATCGGAAATTTTTTATACATCACCATCAAGATGTGCTGTACCTGATAGCTGTACTATTTCCATTGACAGAAGGCTAACCTTTGGTGAAACTTATGAATCAGCATTGGAGCAAATAAGGAATTTAAATTCTGTAAAAAACTCTAATGCTAAAGTAGAATTGTATGATTACGGGAAAAAATCTTATACAGGGCTTTTATACAGTACTACATCATTTTTTCCCACTTGGTTAATACCAGAAGAACATGAGGTTTGTCAAACTTTAGTAGATACCTATCAGTTGCTTTTTAAAACTACTCCAATAGTTGATAAATGGATATTTTCAACAAATGGAGTATCAATAATGGGACGATACGATATTCCATGTATAGGCTTTGGACCAGGCCATGAAGAACAAGCTCATTCGCCAAATGAAAGAACCTGGAAAAGTGAAATAGTTAAATCAGCAGCTATGTATTCATTAATACCTTTAATATATTTAGAAAAAATAAAAAATAATTAAAGAAATAATAGTTTTATAAAGAGAGATTAGATATTTATATTTTAAACTTAGTGGTTATTAAGTTTAAAAGATTACAAATATCTATCTCTTTTTTATTTGTACAATTAAGGTAAAAATGGTAACATATAATAAATTGGGTTTATAAATACTATAGGATAAAGGTGATAGTATGGAAGAGAGATTTATTGAGAATATTGCTAATAAAATTAGTGATGGTATTATTATTTTAAATTCTAATAATGAAGTTATATATGCAAATAATTATGTAAGAAAAGCTTTAAAT
>NZ_JABUTB010000086.1:15446-18165 GCF_021443865.1 Clostridium sp. | reverse complement strand
TAGAAGTTGACTTAGAAAAAGAAGAAAATAAAATAATAATAAAATATAAGGAGATTGAGTTTGACGGAATAGGAGAAGTTTTAAATATCAATAGCACTTCTTATAACTATAAAAGTGTAATTATATTAAACAAAATATGTAACAAAGACAAATGTAATAATGAAACTCAAAATAATGTATGGGGAGAAGTAGCTTTAGATTCTATAATTGGAGAATCTGATTCTATGAAAAGTATTAAAGAAAAAATCATGAAAATAGCTAACTCTACCTCATCTGTTCTTATAACAGGAGAAAGTGGTACTGGAAAAGAAGTAATAGCAAGAGCAATACATTCACAAAGTAATAGAAGAAACAGACCATTTGTTGCTATTAATTGCGCGGCTATACCAGAACCCTTACTAGAAAGTGAACTTTTTGGTTATTCAAAGGGAGCTTTTAGTGGAGCTAGTAATTCTGGAAGAGTTGGTAAGTTTGAATTAGCTAATGGTGGTATTATATTTTTAGATGAAATTGGAGACATGCCACTTTCATTACAAGTAAAGTTGCTTAGAGTATTACAAGAAAGAAAATTTTCTAAGGTTGGTTCTAATAAAATGATAAATTTAGATATTAGAGTTATATGTGCAACTAATAAAAATATAAGAGAAATGATTAATGAAAAAACCTTTAGAGAAGACCTATATTATAGAATAAATGTAATTCCTATAGAATTACCTAATCTTTCTCAAAGAAAAGAAGATATAAAGCCATTAGTATTAAACTTTATAGATAAATATTGTATAATGAATAATTTACCTAAAATAGATATTGAAGATAAGGTAATTGATAAATTAAAAAACTATCCTTGGAAGGGAAATATAAGAGAATTACAAAATTCAGTAGAATTTATGATTAATCTAGTTGATGAAGATAATTTAATAACTACAAGTATTTTACCAGAATATATAACTGAATTTTATGCTAAAAATGAAGAGCCTTTAGATGAAATTTTAGAGGGCGAATTAATAACCTTGGAGGAGCTAGAAAAAAAGTATATAAAATATGCCTTAAAAAAGTATGGATATGATACAAAAGGAAAATCTAAAGCAGCTAAGAAATTAGGAATTGGACTAGCTACCTTATATAGAAAAAGCTAGGAAAGGTAATTTGATTTTATGAAATATAAATGCTTAATTTTAGATCATGATGATACAGTAGCTAAGAGTACTCCTAATATACATTATCCTTCTTTTATAGAAGCACTAAAAGTACTAAGGCCAAATTGTAGTAAAATGTCATTAGAAGAATTTATTTTAAAATGTTTTAATCCAGGCTTTTCAGAGTTATGTAAGAATATTTTACATTTTAATGAGAAGGAACAAGAATATCAATATAATATTTGGACAAATTATACACAAAACAATATACCTGAATTTTATTCTGGATTTAAAGAACTAATTAATGACTTTAAAGAAAATGGAGGAATAATTTGTGTTTCATCTCATTCAGAAAGTCATAGAATAAAAAGGGATTATATAGCCAATTGTGGAATAGTGCCAGATAAAATATTCGGATGGGATAGTGATGAAGATAAAAGAAAACCAAGTCCCTATTCTATTGAAGAAACTATTAGGTTATTTAAATTAAATAAAGAGGATATTCTTGTAGTTGATGATTTAAAGTCAGGTTTAGATATGGCAAATGCAGGTGGTGTAGATTTTGCTAGTGCAGGTTGGTCGCATTTAATACCAGAAATAATTTGCTATATGAAGGATAATTCTAAATATTATTTTAGAGATGTTAAAGAATTAAGAAACTTAATATTTGAAAAGGGGCTGTCACACAATGTAAAATGAATAATTAAAAATGTAAAATTAACGAAGAAACTTAATTTAGGAGCTGTTGCGACAGCTCCTTTTTTATTTATTTATATACTTACTAAAGTATAGCAAGAATTTAATTTTTCTTAAAATGATAATTTGAATTATTGATATGATAAAAATAATTTTTAATACAGAAAAAAGCAATGCAATAAATAAAGTTAAAAGGGGTAAGCAGAATAATTAGAAGTTGGCATGATAAATGCTAGAAATATTAATAATTCTAATTATATTGGAGGTAAGATTAATGATTCTAATAGGAAATGGTATGGTTATTACACAAAATGCAAAAATGCCATTTATAAAAAATGGAGCTGTAGTTTTAAAGGATAATCTTATATTAGAAGTGGGAGATTTTGATAATTTAAAAGATAAATATAAAGAGTGTGAATTTATTGATGCTAAAGGAAAGGTTATAATGCCAGGACTTATAAACACTCATCACCATATTTATAGTGCTTTTGCAAGAGGGATGGATAATAAAGAAAAACCAGCATCAAATTTTAATGAGATACTAGAAAGATTATGGTGGAAATTAGATAAGAAGCTAAGTCTTGAAGAAACTAAATACAGTGCTTATACAACTTACATAGATTGTATAAAAAATGGTGTAACTACAGTATTTGATCATCATGCTAGTCCAATGAGTATAACAAATAGCTTGTTTACAATAGGAGAAGTTAGTAAGGAAATTGGTATTAGAACTTCTTTATGTTATGAAGTTTCAGATAGAGATGGATTAAATATAAGAAATGAAGGAATTAATGAAAATATAAACTTTATAAAATACTTCCTCAACATGTTGTTGATGTAATTATGAAAAGAAGAAAAATTGTGTAAGTATAACTATATACATCATC
>NZ_JABUTB010000086.1:0-15061 GCF_021443865.1 Clostridium sp. | reverse complement strand
ACTTTAAGTGATAATACTTTAGAAAAATGTGTACAAGAAATAAGTGGATTAAATTCAGGATTCCATATACATGTAGCTGAGGGTATTAAAGATTTAGAAGACTCACTAAAACATAGTGGCAAAAGAGTTGTTGAGAGACTAAATGATTTTGGAATTCTTGGAGAAAAAACTTTAGCTATTCATTGTGTTCATATTAATAATAAAGAAATGGATATTTTAAAAGCTACAAATACAAGTGTAGTTAATAATCCTGAATCTAATATGGGAAATGCAGTAGGATGTTCACCAGTTTTAGAAATGCTTAATAAGGGAATTAGAGTAGGTATGGGAACAGACGGATATACAAGTGATATCTTTGAATCAATGAAGGTTTTCCCTATAATACAAAGACATAATAATTGTAATCCTAGTGTTGCATTTAATGAAACCTTTAAAATGTTATTTGACAATAATAGAAATATTGTAAATAGATACTTTAAAAAGGAAATTGGAATTTTAAAAGAAGGAGCATATGGGGACGTAATTATAGTAGATTACAATCCATTAACACCTATGAATTCAGATAATTTATTTGGACATATGCTATTTGGGTTTACAGGCAGATCTGTTATTACAACTATAATAAATGGAAAAGTTATAATGAAGGATAGGGAATTAATTAATATAGATGAAGAAAAAATATTTAACACATCAAGAATTCTTGCAAGCAAGTTATGGAGTCAAATGTAATAGATAGAAATTATATATTAGAGGGTGGAGATAAAATGAGCGATGTAATGAAAGTAATATCTTTTGAAAAACTTTTAGAGATAACTCTTAAGGATTATTATACAAAGGGCAAGATATTTGGAATAGAAGAAAAAGACTTCTATAGAGATATTGATAATAGTATAGAAATGAATTTTTGCAATGAATATTTAAGATTTCCAGTAGGGCCAGCAGCAGGACCACATACACAGTTAGCACAAAATTTTGTAGCTGGTTATTTAACAGGCTGTAGATATTTTGAGCCAAAAACTGTTCAGGTAGTAGATGGAAAAGATATGCAAGAAATGATAGAAAGACCATGTATAGATGCTAAAAATGTTGGATACAATGTTGAATGGTCTACAGAGCTAACTGTTAAAGAAGCAAAAGAGGAATACATCAAAGCTTCAATTTTATTACAAGTTATAGGAATAGAGCTTGGTTTATCAGATGTAAAGGATTTTATATTTAATATTAGTGTAGGCTATGATTTAGATGGAATACAATCAGATAAAATATCTAATTTTATTGATGATTTAAAGGATTGTAAAGATACTGATATATATAAAGACTGTATAGAGATTTTAAAGAATAATATAAAAAGCTTTAAAAGATTTAAGCTAGAAGACATAGATAAAATTTCATCAAAAATTACTAATATAATTACTCTTTCTACTATGCATGGATGTAAGGCAAGTGAAATTTTAGATATAGCAACTCATTTAATAGAAAATAAAAAAATAAATATGTTATTAAAATGCAATTCTACATTATTAGGATATAGCAATGTAAGAAAAATATTAGATGATTTAGGATATGAAGATATAGAATTAAATCCAGAGGATTTTGGAAATGATCTAAAATTTGATGTTGCTAAAGAAATAATATCAAAATTATTAAAAGTGGCTAAAGATAATAATTTAATTTTTGGTGTTAAATTAACCAATACCCTTCCAGTAATAAATAATAAAAATATTATGCCTGGTAATGCAATGTATATGTCTGGAAAGCCACTTTATCCTATAGCTATAAATGTAGCTAAAATAATAGCTTCTGAATTTAAAGATATAATAATATCTATGTCAGGTGGGATAGATAAAAATAATGTATTAGATGTTTTCGCTACAGGAATTACTCCTATTACTATAGCAACATTATATTTAAAACCAAAGGGATATATAAATAATAATGCTGTCTTAAATGAAATGAAAAAGTTAGGAGAAGCTCCTAAGAAATTGGATTTAGACAGGCTTAATATACTAGCTTATAAAGCAAAAACAGACAGTAATTATAAGAATAAGGGAAACGGTAAAGTTATAGAAGATAAACTAGAAACCTTTGATTGCTTAAAAAGCTGTGGAATATGTGTAGATGTATGTCCTAATAGAGCTAATATGAAGGTTAAGGTTCAAGAACTTTCAGCTGATTATCAAATAATTCATATTGAAAAAAATTGTAATGAGTGTGGCAATTGTCATATGTTCTGTCCTAAGGGTGGATATCCATATTTAAAGAAAACAACTATTTATTATGATTTAGAAGAATATAATAATTCTAGTAATACTGGTTTCTTAAGAGTTGGAGAAAATAAATTATTACTAAGAGATAATGATAAAAATTATATATATCAAGTTAATTCAAAGGTTGATAAAAGCAATTTAGAGACTACCTCTGAAGCATTTATAAATGATTATTCTTATTATTTTGAAGAGGTAATGGAATTAAATAAGAATTAGTTAATGAAGGATAATATAAGAATTAAATATTCATAATTAGGAGGAGCAATATAGATGTATAGTTTTAAGCTCAACGGAAGAGAAATAAATTTAGAAAATGATATGCCATTACTTGACTACTTAAGAGATATAGAAAAATTAACTTCTGTAAAAAATGGATGTGCAGAAGGAGCTTGTGGAGCTTGCATGGTATTAATAGATGGGATAGCTCAAAGAGCATGTCTTCAAAAGATAATCAAGCTAGAAAATAAAGAAGTAGTAACAGTTGAAGGAATAAGTGAAAGAGAAAGAGATGTTTTTGCATATGCCTTTGGGAAATGCGGAGCTGTTCAATGTGGATTTTGTATTCCTGGAATGGTTATTAGTGCTAAGGGACTTTTGGATAAAAATTTAAATCCAACTGAAGAGGAAATAAAAAATGCTTTAAAGGGCAATATATGTAGATGTACAGGCTATGTTAAAATAATACAAGCTATAAAATTAGTAGCAAAATTATTAAGAGATAATAAAGAAGTTCCAAAAGTATACTGTAAGGGATTAGTTGGTGAAAACCTACCTAGGATAGATGCTGAAATAAAGACTTTAGGAGTAGGTAAATATGCTGATGATTTGTATTTTGATGGGATGCTTTATGGAGCAGCTTTAAGAACAAAATATCCTAGAGCCATAATAAAAGATATAGATACAACCAAAGCAAAGAATTTAGAAGGAGTATATGCTGTTTTAACTGCTAAAGATATTCCTGGTGATAGATATATAGGACATTTAGTACAAGACTGGCCAGCTTTAATTGATATTGGTGAAACTACAAGATATTTAGGGGACGCTTTAGCTTTAGTTGCAGCAAAGGATAAAAAGACATTAAAAGAAGCATTAAGTCTTATAGAAGTAGATTACGAAGAACTAACACCTTTAACTAGTCCTAAAATGGCAATGGAAGAAGGTGCAGGAAATATACATCCAAATGGAAATATATTAAGTAGACAAGCATTAAAAAGAGGAAATGCAGAAGAAGCTATAAGAAATTCAAAATATGTTGTTACTGAAAAATATAGTACTCCTCCAACTGAACATGCATTTTTAGAGCCTGAATCTGCATTAGCAAATTATGAAGATGGAATCTTAACAGTTTATACTGGGGGACAAGGTATCTATGATGAATTAAGAGAAATAGGAAAATTATTAAATTTAGATAAAGATAAGCTTAGAATTAAAAGTATGCTAGTAGGTGGAGGCTTTGGCGGCAAAGAGGATATGAGCGTTCAGCACCATGCAGCTTTACTAACATATTACACAAAAATGCCAGTTAAAGTAACTTTAAGTAGAAAAGAAAGTATTATAATTCATCCAAAGAGACATGCAATGGAAATGGAATTTACAACTGCTTGTGATGAAAATGGAATATTAACAGGAATGATAGCTAAATTAGTTTCTGATACAGGTGCTTATGCATCCTTAGGTGGACCAGTTCTACAAAGAGCATGCACTCATGCTGCAGGACCATATAATTATCAAAATGTAGATATAGAAGGTATAGCAGTGTATACTAATAATCCTCCAGCTGGAGCTTTTAGAGGTTTTGGTGTTACTCAATCCTCCTTTGCAAATGAATCTAATATCAATAAGCTTGCTGAATTAGTTGGTATTTCTCCATGGGAATTTAGATATAGAAACGCAATTAGACCAGGACAAGTATTACCTAATGGACAAATAGCAGATAAAGGTACAGCTTTGGTAGAAACTTTAGAAGCGGTAAAAGAAACTTATTATAGTAATAAGCATGTTGGTATTGCTTGTGCATTTAAAAATGCTGGACTGGGAGTAGGAATTCCTGATACTGGTAGATGTAGAATAGTAATTAAAGATGGAAAAGCTGTTATAAGAACTTCTGCAGCTTGTATAGGACAAGGAGTTGGAACAATAGCAACACAAATTCTTTGTGAAACTACTGGATTAAATCCTTACTATGTTCATTTTGATAATCCAGATACTTTTACAACTCCAAATTCAGGAACTACAACGGCATCAAGACAAACTGTATTTACAGGTGAAGCAACAAGATTAGCTGCATTAGAATTAAAAGAAGCTCTAGATAATAATTCTTTAGAGGAATTAGAAGGTAAAGAATTCTTTGCTGAATTTTGTCCGAAAACAGATCCTATGGGAAGTGAAAAAGAGAATCCAGTCAGTCATGTTGCTTATGGATATGCAACACAAGTAGTGGTTTTAGACGATAATGGTAAAGTAACAAAAGTTGTTGCAGCTCATGATGTTGGAAGAGCAATTAATCCTATATCCGTAGAAGGACAAATTGAAGGCGGAGTTGTAATGGGACTTGGTTATGCATTAACAGAAGATTATCCATTAAATAATAGTATTCCTCTTGCTAAGTTTGGTACTTTAGGTTTATTTAGATCAATTTCTATACCGGAAATTGAATCTATTTTAATAGAAAAAAATAAAGAAGATTTAGCATATGGAGCTAAAGGTGTAGGGGAAATAGTAGTAGTACCAGTTGCACCTGCAATGCAAGGAGCATATTATAAGCTAGATGGTAAATTTAGAACTAAACTTCCTCTTGAAAATACATTTTATAGAAAAGCTAAAAAGTAAATCTCAAGGGTAGCCTAAAACTTTATGGCTATCCTTATCATTTTCTTTATAAATTATATATAAAATAGTAATAAGTGAAAAATTTTGTATTTATATAAAATTTGATATATACTAATAAAGGTTAAATAAATAATTAGGGAGATTTTAAATGTTAGTTAAGGTTGATAATAAAGTGAGATTATGGATTAAGATAGTACTGATACTTTCTATCTTCACCATAATTCTTTTTCAGTTTAGTAAAATACTTTCAGATTTTGATATAAATACTTTTTATATATATAGGGACAAGCTTTCCTTAATAAGGTTAAGTTTTATTGCGATTTTAGGCATAATATCTTATTTACCATTGTCATTATATGATTTTATTATAAAAGATACTTGTAAAATATCATTAGATAATAAGAGCCTTTATAAATCAGCATGGATAGCAAGTTCAATATCAAGTATAGTTGGATTTGGAGGGACTGCTGCAATAGCCTTAAAGAGTTATTTTTATTCACCTTATATTAAGGATAAGGCAGTTTTAGTTAAAGAAATTTCAAAGATGGTATTATTAAATTTTACTGGGTTTTCTACAATTTGCTTTATATATTCAATTTCTAACATTAGAAGTTTTAATAAATTTGAATTTATAAATATAGGTATATTGTTAGCAGGCTTATATGCACCAGTTCTTATATTATTTAATCTAATTAGGTTAAGGAATTATAGAAAGAGAGAAAGTGCAATTAAAACTATTAAAGTTATGATGCTTTCCATATGTGAATGGTTTGCAATGGCAATGCTATTATTTTTAATACTTAAGCTATTAGGGGCATCACTTCCTTTATCTAAAATATTTCCAATTTATGTTGTATCTTCAGCTATAGGACTTATAAGTATGATGCCTGGTGGAATTGGCGGATTTGATATAACCTTTATTATTGGAGTTTCATCCATAGGGATAAATAAAGAAGAGGCTTTACTAGCTTTAGTTTTATATCGTATAAGTTATTATATAATTCCTTTAACAGTTGGATTATTTATATTTTTGTATGAAAAAAAGAAGAAAATTAATTGAATATAAGATTTAAGTATATTTGAATAGCCATAGCGTAATGCTATGGCTATTTTATATGTGTCTAAACTGGTCATGTACTTCTAGATGAAAGTCAAATATTGGGTAAAAATTCATAAACATTAGATTTAACATAAAGTAGTGGATTTTTTAATAAATAAGTGAAATCATTAATAAAAATAGAATTGAAAAAAATATTGATTAAAATGTATAAATATAGTATAGTTTACGTGTGTATAAAGTAAAGTTATTGTGTTTACTTTTAATATTCTTTTTTGTTTTGGATTTAAAAAGTTTAACTAATTAAATTAAAAGAAGAATAGAACTCATAAAAATTGATAAATTTGTAATATACAAAGGAGGTAAAATATGAACAGAAGAAAGATTTCGGCTATGTTAGCTGTAGCTTTAATAACAAGTCAAGTACAAAATATAACATTTGCAGAAACTCTTAATAATAATGAAAAAGTAGAAATTGTAAATGAATTTAACTCTGGCAATATAGAAAATGCTAATTTAGAAGATAATTNTGAAGAAAAAGAAAATTATGAAGAAAAAGAAAATTCTGATGAAAAAGAAGATGACGAAAAAAGTGAAAATACCAAAGAGTTAAATAATGCTATTGACAACACAGATAAAGATAAATTTATTAATGAATCACAATCTGAAGGTCAAAATAAAATTGTTGGTAAATTAGAATTAGATATAAATTTTTCTACACCGATAAAAGTTGCTAATGCTGATAAAACAGATATAAGTGTTAAATTAACTAATAAAGAAGATGGTAATAGTTATACTGTCAATTTAGGTAGTGATGTTAGTGAAGGAAATGTAGATGGTACAAATATATCATATTCATTAGAAGCTTTAGATTATAATAGAGGACGATTATCAGAAAATGATACTGATTTAAATTTTTACCATTTAACCTTTGAAAATGTTGATTTAGGAGTATATTCATTAGAAATATCTGGTGCTGGATATAAAACTGTATCTATTGATGATATAGAAATTAAAAATACATCTAAAAGAGTATTATTAGGAACAGCTGATAATACTATTGTTTTAGATGATAAAGGAACAGAAGATAAATCTGATGATATAGTTGAAGAATATTCAGGATCATTTCTAGTTGGTGATGTGAATTCAGATGGCGTAATTAATGAAGATGATTATAATGAGATGAAGTCTAAAATAACATCAAGAAGTGATGAAAGCAAATATGATTTAAATAGAGATGGAAAAGTAGATATAACTGATTTGACTTATGTTCACAGCAATATGAACAAAACTCAACAGGATGCTGTAATAATAAATACAGATATTATAATAAATCCTAATTTAGTTAAAGCTGAAGCAGCAGAAGGAACCGTTGTAGAAAGTGGACATAACATTAAAAATATATTAGAAGATAACGGTGTAAATGTAATTTTAAAAAATGAACAAGATACAGAAATAAGTGAAACAAATCCTATTTCAATTGGCTTGAATTTAGAAGGAAATTCTGACTCAGAAAATAAAGTAGAGCAGATAGTTATAAAGGCTCCAACTAGTAATGCACCAACATCTGGTAGTGTTGTAATTGGAGGTGAGGTTTTTAATTTTAATGAAACAAACATGAGAACTGTAGGTTTTTCATCACGTACTACGGAAGAAGCTATAGTTATAAATTTAGGAAAGCAAGTAGCTGTAAGTGAAATTAAAATAAACATTACTGGAAGTAGAAGCAATAAAAATTTAACTGAAATAACTAAAGTAGAATTCCTAAATAATGTTTATAAGGAAATTCCTAAGCCTAAGTTAAATATACCAGTTATAAATAATTTCACTAGTGCAACTCAAGTTGGAAATGAATTTATGAAAATATCTTGGGAGCATGAAAATAACGTAACTGGATATGAAGTAAAAATTGAAAATTTAAGTAATAACTCTATTAATTTATATAAAACAAGTCAAAACTTCTTAAAAGTAGAAAATGTAGAGGCATATGGAATTTATAGAATTAGTATTCAATCCTTATCAGGAGATTGGAAAAGTGGATATAAAGATGAACAAGAAGGATATAATCCAAATACAGTAGGAAATACTAACTTAACAAATAATTCAAATGATAAAGATGGAAAACCTGATAATGTAGATTCAAATTATATCCCTAAAGCTTGGGATTCTATTTCAGGAAAACTTAGTGAAAGTGCACAAGGAGATAGCAATTTTGGTAAGGATTCTATAATAGAGGTTCAAGTAATACCAGAAACAGCACCAGAAGGACCAGAAGGAATTAAAATAGAAGGTGGTTATAAACAACTTAAAGTATCATGGAAGTCTCATAAAAAGGCGAAAGATTATGATTTATATTATAGAGAAGTTGGAACTAAGGCATGGATAAAGGCAAATGATCCAGATTCTTCATATGTTGATAGCGAAGAGGACGATATTCCTACAGGAGTTATAAATTTAAAGCCTGAAGAAAAAACAGATGCAGATGAATTAATAAAAGGTACGTCTTATACTATAACAGGATTAAAAGATACAACTTACTATGAAATAATGATGACAGCTACTAATCATCATGGAACAGGTGGTTTATCACAAAAATATATAGGATCTACTACTAAATTAATAGCTCCTATAACAACTAATTACAAACTTATAAATACTCCAAATGACAGTATAAATCATATTGAAAATATTGAGTATATGGGAGTAATAGATAAAAATTATGAACTAGATAATAATTTAGCTGTTTCAGATAATGATTATACTACAGCTTGGACATGGAACAATTGGGATGCGTCAGCTTATGGTAAAAATGGGCCAATAGTAACTTTAGATGATGAATATACTATTGATACTATAAAGGTAATAACAAGATTAGATATAGTGTCACAACCATATCGTGGTAATATAGGATTTATTAATGAAGAGACTGGTAAATGGGAGTATAGAGACGTAAATGTAAGCTTAACAGATAAAAATAAAGTTGCAACATTAAAATTATCAGAGCCTATAAAAGCTAGAAAGATACAAGTAAACTTATCTGTATATCCTGGTGTAGGTTCAGGAAAAGTTAGTATATCTGAAATTAAATTCTATAAATATGATAGTTTAGAAAATGACGTAGATAATTTATTTGCAGATGAATTAAAATTAACTTTAAAAGAAGATGTAACTTATGAAATGGTAGAAAATCTTATAAATAGAGCAAACACAATAGATCCGATAAATCTTGAATATCATGGAAATCAAAGCCAAATATTAAAAGATTTACAAAGAGCAAAAGATCTATTAAATGACATCAATTTAAATGATAAAATACTAACTTTAGATCCAACAATTCATAATATAGGGTCTCAAAATAAAATAGGACAGTCAAATCATTATCAATCACTTGGAATTGCAGTTAAGCCGGGAGATAAGGTTAATATCTATATTAGTAGTACAAGAAAAGATACAACTTTTGACTTAGCACTAACTCAATTTAATGCTGAAAGTGGTACGGCATATAAAGTTATAAATCAATTAACTGTAGGAAAGAATGAAATAGAAATTCCGGAAACTGGGTTTGACATGAACTATGAAAAAGGTGGAAATTTATATATAGCATTTAATAAAAATTTTGCTGATAATAATGTTTTTAAAGTAAGAGTAAGTGGTGGAGTAGAAATACCACATTTAAATGTAAATAGTATTATAGATGATGCGTCTAAAGAAACAGAAGTTAAAGAGTCAATCAGAAGTTATATTAAAGAATTAAAAAACTATGTAAATTATTTACCTAATAGATATCCAGAGAGTGCGGACATAAATGATAATACAAATAATATATATGCATATGATCCACAAACTTCTATATTGAATGCAACAGAAATAGAAGGGAAAAGAATTACTCTTAGCCTTGCAGCTGATCAAGTTTTAAGAGGATTACAAGATGGATTAACTGGAGACGAAGATGCACAAGTAGATAGATTATATAACACACTGCTTGCCTGGGAACAATTAATGAAGATTTCTTATACTCAACAGGGGTTACTTGAAGAGGCAATAGATTTTGATGGAGATGGAAAAATAACAAATACATCATTAAATATCCTTGGAGGAAAGAGTGAAAATCAATATTACTCACAAAACATGGCACCTAAAAATCGTATTAATATTAAATATCAAAGAATGTTTACAGGAGCATTTATGTATGCCTCATCTCATCACGTAGGAATTGGCTACAACTCTATTGCAGGATGTATGACAGGTATACCATATAATTTCGATTCAAATGGTAATTTAATTAATTCAGCCGATGGTTCATTATTTGGATGGGGTATTAATCACGAAATAGGACATGTACACGATGTAAAAGGATTAACTTATGCAGAGACAACAAACAACATTTTAGCCCTTATAACTCAAACATTTAATGATATTAATAAATCTAGAATTGAAAATGCTGATATGTACTTAAAAGCATATGAAAAAGTAACATCTAATAGCGTAGGTTTAGCTAGTGATGTATTCACTAGACTAGCAATGTTCTGGCAACTACATTTAGCATATGATAATGATAATACTTATAAGATGTTAGAACTTAATACAGATAATAATTTAGATAATGATACATTCTATGCTAAATTATATAGAGCTACTAGAGTTAATGGTATAGCTACTTCAGAAGTTGGGCATGATTCTACAGCTCAAACATTTATTATGAGATCTTCAGATGCTGTAGGAAAAGACTTGAGAGAGTTCTTTGAAAAATGGGGATTAGTTGCTAGTCCAAAGACAAATGAATACCTAAACTCTAAAAACTATCCAAAGGAAACTAGAGCTATATACTATTTAAATGATGAAGCTAGAAGACTTCAATTAGCAGCTGGAAGTAATACTGATTCATTAACAATGTCATCAAATGTAAAAGTAAATGCAAGTTTTGGATTAGATGAATTAGGCAATAATATTACAGAGGGAAGTTATCTAAATCAAAATAAGATACCACTAATTTTAAGTGTAACTAATGATTCAGATAAGATTTTAGGCTATGAAATAATAAGAAAAGCAGCAACATCAACGGGAACAGAAGAATCTGTTGTTGGATTTATTGAAAGAGACAAAGTAGGCAAGAATGGGTTAACAAGCTATACGGATATAGTAGATGTTCTAAACAATAGAACATTCGAATATAAAGTTAGAGCTTATGACTATAATTTAAATGTTACAGGTGTAACTACAATTGGAACTGTAAAAGTAAATCATGATGGAAGTATAGCTAAGAATAATTGGGTCTTTGATACAAATACAAGAAGCTTAGAAGATGCTTCAGATGAACATACTGGACATGGACAAGTTCAAAATGGAAGTATTAAAAAGATAAATGATAATGATGCATCAACGATTTATACTGCATCAAAGACAACTGACAATAATGGAAATGTTGTTTCAGGAGATCCTTATGTAACTATAGATTTAGGAGATTCTAAAACAGTTGTTGGATTAAAATATAATCCAGGACAATCTACAACTAAGAAATTCTCCTTAAAGAATTTCTTTAGCAGAACTTCAGATGATACACATTCACCAATAACTAATTATGAAGTTCTTGTAAGTAATGATGGAAAGTCTTGGACTAAAGCACATTCAGGTAAATTTGATATAAGTAAAGAAAATACAATTTACTTTAACGAAGCTGGAAATAGTTTGAATACTCAATTATGGGCATATAATGCAAAATATGTAAAGCTAGTAGCTAAAGGAGCAACAACTATTTCAATTGCTGAACTTGATATTTTAGGACCAACAGGAGATAACATTGAAATAGGTATAGATAATGGAGATAAAATTTACAAAAATGGAATAGGTATACTAAAATCAGATTATACCTATACAGATGGAAAGACTATACCAAAAGGTTCAATAATAATTAATGGTGAGTATAAGGGAGATCCTGCCTTTAATATACCTTTAGTATTAAATGAAAATAATGACAATCTTGCATTAAAGGCAAATGTAATATTACTAGCTGAATTACCAGATAATGCAGAACTTGGTGAAGTAGCAGAGGGAAGCTGGATATATTGGATAACACCAGAAGATCAAAAGAATGGAAACATAGAAGGTACAAAAGTGAAAGCAGAACTTTACAGATATAATAAGTTAGATTCTGCAGGATCACCAGTTGGACAAAGATTAGTAAGTGATACTTTCTTATATGATTTACCAGCAAATTTAGAGGATTTACCTGAAATAGAGTTAAATACATCTAAAACCATGAGATCATCTGACAACTTAACAAATGTTACAGAAATAAATAGTGAACTAATTAAAAAAGTATTTGAAAATAGAAAATAAATTAAAGGTGCATATCTCGTTTTAGAGATAGCACCTATAATAGATAGAAAGGAGAAGAACAAATGAATAAGAAAAAAATAAACTCATCTTTAAAAGGTGCCTTAGGATTTACAATAGCTACAACATCAGTAGCAGCTATAATATATTGTGCACCTAAAGTTATAAAAACAGTGGCATATGAAAATAATTCAGATAAGTTCATACTAGATGTGAAGAATTTAGACGAAGATACCATAAAAGTATCATTAGATAACATTGAAGATATACCAAAATCCCTTCAATTTAGTATAAAACTTGATGGAATTGTTCCTAAAAAAATTCAATCTGGAAATATTGCAATAAAAGACTTAATAAATATAGATAATTCAAATAATATAATAACTGATTATATATATAATGAAAATAATAATACTATAGATGTACTAATAACATCAGAAACTGGTATAGTTAAAAATGGAAATAAAGTTGAAGTTTTTGAATTAGATATAGAAAAAGACGCAAATAATTCTACAAGAAACTATACTGTTTTACCTACAGAAAATTATGAATATAAATATGTGAATAATACTAATAAAGAATTTTCTAAAGCTGTAGAGGTATCAAATGAAGAATTATCAATTAATACAGCTCCAAGTATTCAAAAGAAGAATAATGATTACATGGAAATTAATGTAGGAGAAACAATTAATTTAACAAATGTTGAATTAAGCAAATATATAACAGCTGAAGATATAGATCAAGATGATATTACATTAGAAGTTAAGAATGTAGATGGTAATATTATAAAAGAGTTTAAGTCAACTATAGCAGGAATATATGATTTATATGTTACTGCAAAAGATAATTTTGGTGGAGAATCTGAAACTTTAAATATACAAGTTAAAGTTAAAGAAATAGAACAAAATCCAATTATAACAAAAAATGGAGAAGAACTTAAAGATATTACTATAAATGCTGGAGAAGCATTTAATATAATGGATAGAATAAAAGCAGTAGATGCTTTAGGAAATCCTATAAATGTTGCAGTTTCTTCAGATAAGGAACTTAACTTAGATCCTCTTCAAGATGTAGTATATACTATAACTTATACTGCTATTGATAGTAGCAATAGAATAACAGAAAAAAGTATTAAATTGACAGTTAAAGCTAATAATGCACCTATAATACTAGGGGTTAAAAATCATACTATAAAAGTAGGGGATGAATTTGATCCAAGTAAAGATGTGGAAGTAATAGATGAAGACAACGATATAGATTTAGTTGTTGATAGTAATGTAAATACAAGAATACCAGGAGTATATAAGGTTATATATACTGCTACTGATAGTGGTAATAAAACGGCAAGAGTTGAAAGTATAGTTACAGTAAATCCTAAAACAGTGAATTTAAATAGTATTCCTGTTATAAATGCAAATGATGTAGTATTACAATTAGGTGAATCATTTAATAGCTTAGAAGGAGTAACAGCAACAGATAAAGAAGATGGTGAAATAAATAATATAGAAGTTGTAAGTAATAATGTTGATGTAAATGTAGCAGGAGAATATCAAGTTACATATATGGCTAAAGATAGTAATGGAGCAATTTCTACAAAGACAATTACTGTAATAGTAAATGAACCACCACAAATAATAGCTGTAGATAAAGACATATTATTAGGCGAGAAATTTGATGAATTAGCTGGAATTAAAGCTACAGATAAAGAAGATGGAGATATAACTGAAAAAATTGAAGTTATAGAAAATAACGTAAATATAAATAAAGAAGGAAGTTATCAAGTTAAATACTGTATAACAGATAGTCTTGGAGGAAAGGCTACAAAGACAGTTACTGTTACAGTTAAAAAGAATATTGTTTTAGCAGAAAGTATTTCTATAGACAATAAAATCAGTAATTTATATGTTGGAAGTAGTAAGACATTAAGTGCAACTATAGATGAAAAAGCAGATATAAGAGATATAGAATGGACAACTAGTGATGAAGAAATTGCATCAATAAAGGTTGTAGGAAATGATGTTATAGTAACAGCTAAAAAAGAAGGACAAGTGACTATAACAGCAAAAACTAAAGATGGAAGTAACAAATCAGATGAAGTAACTATAGATATTAGTAATTATAAAGATTCTATACAAGACTTTATAACAAATATTATAGATACTAATGTAGTTATTCCTGTATTAGGAGATGCTACATTAGATTCTCCATTAGAAATGGAAGTTCAAAATGCTTCAGTAGAAAAATGTGATGAATTCATTGAAAAATTGAAAAAGGTATCTCCTGTACTAATAGAAAAGTATGAAGAATCTAATTCTATAGTATATAAAATAAAAGTAAAGAATAAATCAATAATATCTAGATTTGCTAACTTATTCAAAACATCAACATCAGATGAAGGATATATAATTTTAAAAATAGATAAAAATCTAGATAATAGCAATTATTTTACACTTAAGTTAGATAAGATTTTAATGGATGGAAATACACAAGAAGATACAAGTGATGCAGACACAGATAATTCAGGAGATACAAGTAATCCAGACACAGAAAATTCAGGAGATACAAGTAATCCAGA
>NZ_JABUTB010000085.1 GCF_021443865.1 Clostridium sp. | reverse complement strand
TTAATTTTATAAAATTAATTTGATACAGCTCTTTTTTAAAAAAAATTATTAACATAAATAAGTTTTTTATGTTATATTCTAATATATAGTTAATATAATATTATATAAATGGAGGGATTATGAAAAAAAGTATAATTATTTTAATGCTAATTATAAGCATTTTTGCTGTAAGTTGCTCTAGTAATGAAAGTGATTTTAGTAAAGAAAACAAAACTAAAATTAAGGATACTATAGATTTAGTGCTATCATATGAAAATGGTTATGATGATACTATAAAAAAACATATTAGCCAAGATAACTTTTATGGTTCTAATTTCTATGAGTTTTATACAATGTATGTAGGTGAAGTAGAAATTAAAAATTATAAAAGTAAAATAGTTAATATAAAAGAAGAAGCAGGGAAATATATAGCTACTACTTTAATTAATATAAACGCCTTAGCAGATGGAACTCATACTCATGATGATGGAAGTGTACATCAAAGTGCACACGAAATTAATGGTAAAGATATACCTGTGGAATTTACACTTATGGAAAAGGATGGAGACTTCTACATAGAAGATTTTACAGCTTACGAAAATCTTGAAAAGGCTAAAGAATTAAATGAGGGTTTTAGATAAGAGCTTAATTTAGTAATATAATTCTTGTAAGTTATTTGAAAAGAGAATACAATTTTGTATTCTCTTTTTTGCTTTAATAAACATAGAAATAACTTTTTTATGATATTATTTATATATGTGTTTATAAAAAAATAATTTGTTATATGGAGGAATAAATGAAAAAGAATATATTAAAGTTTATGTTAATTATGATTATTAGTATAGTTATAATTGGATGTCAAAATACTTCAAAGGATTTTGATGGTAAAGAAAAAGAGAATATTAAAGATACTATAGATTTAGTATTATCTTATGAAAAGGGGTATGATGATACTATGAAAAAACATATCAGTGAGAAAAATTTCTACGTATGTAATTATGCAGAATTTTACTCAAGATATATTGGAGAAGTAGATATTAAGGACTATGATAGTGAAATTGTTAGTATAAAAGAAGAACAAGATAGGTATGTTGTGTGCATGACAATAAATATTACTGCTGTAGCAGTAGAAGTGCATCAGAATGATGATGGAAGTGTTCACGAAGAAGGTAGTGACGAAGCAATTGGAGAAGATATTCCAGTAGAAGTTATTTTGAAGGAACGAAATGGAGAGCTATATATAGAAGGTTTTACAGAGTATGAAAACCTTGAAAAAGCTAAAGAATTAAATGAAGGATTTAAATAAGCATTTTTAAAAAGAAGAGGTGATTTTATGAAACCATTAGCAGAAGTAATGCGCCCTCAAAAGTTAGAAGATTTTATAGGACAAAAAAATATACTAGGTGAAGGAAAACCTTTATATAACTTAATAGTAAGTAAAAAAATACCTAATTGTATTCTTTATGGACCACCTGGTACTGGAAAAACAACTTTAGCTAATATAATGGCTAATTATAGTGATAGAAAATTTTATAAATTAAATGCAACTACTGCATCAGTTAAGGATATTCAAGAAATCACTGAAAGTCTTGATAGCTTACTTAATTATAATGGAGTAGTTATATATATAGATGAATTACAACATTTTAGTAAGAAGCAACAGCAAGCACTTTTAGAATTTATTGAAAATGGAAGGGTAACACTTATAGCTAGTACTACTGAAAATCCGTATTTTGCTATTCATAAAGCAATATTAAGTAGATGTAATATATTTCAATTTCAATCATTAACGATAGAAGAAACAATTGAAGGATTAGAGAAGGCTATAAAAAGATTAATAGATGATGGAATAGAAGTAGAATATACTGTAGATGCCCTAAAATATATTTCAGAGATTTCTCAAGGTGATTATAGAAAAGCTTATAACATATTAGAACTAGCTATTAATTCTCAATTGAATAAGGTGAAAAATATAAATGTTGAATATATAGAGAGCCTAAGTCAATCCCATATAAGGGCAGATGCAAGTGGAGATGAGTATTATAATTTTTTAAGTGCGCTTCAAAAGAGTATAAGAGGAAGCGATGCTGATGCAGCCGTTCATTATTTAGCTAGGTTAATTAAGTCAGGAAATCTTCAAGCTATAATAAGAAGAATTTCAGTTATTGCAGCAGAAGACATAGGGCTTGCTCATCCAAATGCACTAACTGTTATAAATTCAGGAGTGGAGTTAGCTTTAAAGGTTGGCTTACCAGAAGCTTCATTAATATTATCTGAATTAGTGATATATCTTTCTACTCTACCTAAATCCAATAGTGCTTATATTGCAATATCTAAAGCTATGGCAGATCTGGACAGTAAAAACATCGGTGATATACCAAAACATTTAAAAGATGCTCACTATTCTGGTGCAAAAAACTTAGGAGTTGGAGGGTATAAGTATCCTCATGATTATGAAAATAATTATGTTAGCCAACAATATTTACCAGACAATTTAGAGGGAATAAAATACTATGATCCACAAAATAATAAGTATGAGAATAGTGTTAAAAATTATTGGGATAATATAAAAAAATAATGTAATATAAAATTACTATATTAAGTGATTAGTATATCCTTTAGAAAGCGGTGATATTATTGACAAGAATTAAGTGGTTTGATAATATATATGGGGTAAATACAAGTAAAATGGTCAACATTAAAAGGGGGAAGAACAATGAAGCTTTCTACTAAAGGAAGGTACGGGGTCAAGGCTATGGTAGACCTTGCAATGCACTATGGAGATACCCCCGTTTCAATAAAAACAATCTCTCAAAGGCAGAGTATATCTGAATATTATTTAGAACAATTATTTTCACCATTAAGAAGGGCAAAACTTATAAAAAGTATAAGAGGAGCACAGGGTGGATATGTTTTAAATAGAGCACCAAAAGATATTACAGTAGCAGATATTATGTATGTTCTTGAAGGACCTGTAGAAATAGCAGAATGTATTGAAGGTACTGAATGTGACAATATAGATTATTGTGCTACTAGATTGTTATGGGAAAAAATTAAAAATAGCATTGATGAAGTAATGGAAAGCATAACACTTCAGGATATAGTTGATGATTATAATAGATTGAAACAGGAAAGTGAATCTATTAAGTTTGTAAAGAGGAGCGAGTAAAGATGAAAAACGTGTATATGGACTATGCAGCAACTACTTATGTTAAACCAGAGGTTTTAGAAGAAATGATGCCTTTTTTTACAGAAAAGTATGGTAATCCATCATCTTTCTATGGTATTTCAAGAGAAACTAAAATGGCTATAGACAAAGCTAGAAATAGAGTTGCAAAAGCTTTAAATTGTGATTTAAGTGAAGTTTATTTTACTGGTGGTGGTTCAGAAGCAGATAACTGGGCAATTAAAGGAATTGCTTCAGCTCACAGAAAAAAAGGAAATCATATAATTACTACTAAAATTGAACACCATGCAGTTCTTCATACTTGTGAATATTTAGAAAAACAAGGCTTTGAAGTAACTTACTTAAACGTAGATAAAGAAGGGTTTATAGATTTAGAAGAGCTTAAAGGTGCCATAACAGATAAGACTATATTAGTTTCAATTATGTTTGCAAACAATGAAATTGGAACTATTCAACCTATAAAGGAAATAGGAGAAATTTGTAGAGAAAGAAAGGTTTTCTTCCATACAGATGCAGTTCAAGCAGTAGGAAATATACCAATAGATGTTAAAGAAATGAATATAGATTTATTATCTTTAGCAGGACATAAAATATATGGACCAAAAGGAATTGGTGCTCTTTATATAAGAAAAGGAGTAAAAATAGACAATTTAATTCATGGTGGTGGTCAAGAAAGAGCGAGAAGAGCTGGAACTGAAAACACACCATCAGTAGTAGGCCTTGGAAAAGCAATTGAACTTGCTACAGAGAGTTTAGAAGAACATAATAAAAAATTAATTGTTCTTAGAGATAAATTAATAGATGGTTTATTAAAGGTACCTCATACTAGGCTAAATGGCCCTAGAGGGGATAAGAGGCTACCTGGTAATGTAAATATTACTTTTGAATTTATCGAAGGCGAATCTATTCTTTTATCATTAGATTTTGAAGGAGTATGTGCTTCAAGTGGAAGTGCTTGTACTTCTGGATCTTTAGATCCATCTCATGTTTTACTAGCTATTGGGTTGCCTCATGAGTTAGCACATGGATCTTTAAGATTAACATTAGGAGATGGATCAACAGAAGAAGATGTTAACTATGTCTTAGAAGTAGTTCCACCGATTATTGAAAGATTAAGAAATATGTCACCATTATGGGAAGACTTTATTAAGAAGGGAGAAAAATACTATGATGTACAGCGATAAGGTAATGGATCATTTTAGAAATCCAAGAAATGTGGGGGAAATTGAAAATGCAAGCGGTGTTGGAGAAGTTGGAAATGCCAAATGCGGAGATATTATGAAGGTTTATTTACAAATAGAAGATAATGTAATAAAAGATGCTAAATTCAAAACCTTCGGATGTGGCTCTGCTATTGCATCTTCATCAATGGCAACAGAATTAATAATAGGTAAAACCGTTGAAGAGGCTTGGGAACTATCTAATAAAGCCGTTGCAGAAGCTCTAGATGGGCTTCCACCTGTAAAAATGCACTGTTCTGTATTAGCGGAAGAAGCAATACATAAAGCAATAAATGATTATAGAAAAAATGCAGGATTAGAGCTATGGGATTTCGAAGAACATGATGACATTCACGATCATGTACATGGAGATTAGTAGAGATTAATATGAAAAAGAAAGTTGTAATAGGTATGAGTGGCGGAGTTGATAGCTCTGTTGCTGCCTATCTTTTAAAAGAACAAGGTTACGATGTTATAGGCGTAACAATGAAACATTTTGATGATGAATCTGAAGACTATGTTGAAAGAGAAGGGGGATGTTGTTCCCTATCATCAGTAGAGGATGCTAGAAGAGTTGCTGATAAGTTAGGAATTCCTTTCTATGTCCTTAATTTTAAAGAGTCTTTCAAAGAGAAAGTAATAGATTATTTTGTGCAAGAATATATAGAAGGAAAGACTCCTAATCCATGTATAGCTTGCAATAAGCATATAAAGTTTGATGAATTTTTGAGAAGATCAAAAGCAATTACAGCTGATTATGTAGCTACAGGCCATTATGCAAAAATTAAACAAAATGAAGATGGTAGATATCTTTTAATTAGAGCTGATGACGATAGAAAAGATCAAACATATGCGTTATATAATTTTACTCAAGAGCAATTAAGTCAGACTTTGATGCCTTGTGGAGATTATACAAAGGATAAAATAAGAGAAATAGCAAAGGAAATTGGTTTAGCAGTTCATAACAAAAAAGACAGTGAAGAAATATGTTTTATACCAGATAATAATCATGGTAAATTTATTTCTTTAGTTAGACCTGATGAAGTGAACCAAGGAAATTTTGTTGATAAAAATGGTAATGTATTAGGAAAGCACAAGGGAATAGTATATTACACTATAGGTCAAAGAAAAGGCTTAGGTATAGCTTTAGGAAGACCAGTTTTTGTTACAGATATTAATCCTAATACTAATGAAGTTGTTCTTGGACCAGAAGAAGATATATTTAAGACTGATTTAGTAGCAAAGGATGTTAATTTTATTCCTTTTGATAAACTTGAAAAAGAAATGACTGTTCAAGCAAAGGTTAGATATTCAGCAAAGCCTTGTGAAGCTATAATATATCCTTTAGAGGATGGTAAAATTAAGGTTTCATTTAAGGATAAGCAAAGAGCTATAACTAAAGGACAATCCGTTGTTTTCTATGATGGAAACATAGTAGTTGGTGGCGGAATAATAGAAAAAATAATATAAAAGATAAAAATTCCTATATTTTAATATATAGGAATTTTTTTTTGCTTTTGGGAAAAAATAATCCTAAGCTTCTTTGAAGGGTGTGATGTTATTTTGTTAAAAACGAAAGATTTTTATTTGCTTAAGGTTTTTGATATTAGGGGGAAGTATTTAGGGATTATAGATGACATTTATATAGATTTTTATAATGGGAAAATAAAAGGCTTTCTAATCTCTAATTATTTGCTTTTTAGTAAAAGGAATTTTATAAAGGTTGAAGATATTGTTTATATAGAGGATGTAATGATTATAAAAGAATTAAATAAAAAAGAAGGTATATCCTTTAGAAGTATTAAAGATATAGATGTGAAAGATAAAAATAATATTATTAAAGGTATACTAGAGGATTTAATTATAGATAGAATTGATTTATCTATAAAAGGATTAGTTATAAGCTCGGGAATATTTGACAGAATAGTTAAAGGGAAAGAAATATTACTTTTAAAGGAATGTATCTTAGGAGAAGACTTTATTTTATATTATGGTGATAGTAAAGTAAACTTCAAAAGTATTCCGAGAAAGAGGAAAACATGTTGATTAGTAATAAAATGAAAAAAGGAATTTATTATAGCTTATTAATAGTATTATTAATTTTTATTATTATATTATATTTAAAGTTGAAGACCTTTAAAAGTATAGTGAATATAATTTTCATAAGCTTTATATTAGCATATACATTAAAGCCTTTAAGAAATATATTATGTGATAAAATTAATATTAAGAAAAGAACATCTTCAATCATCATAATACTTAGTATAATTTTTTCTATTTCAATATTTATTTATATACTTATACCTTCTATTATAAGAGAAAGCTATAATTTTGGTAATATACTAGATAATATAGATATTTATGTAGAGGATATGGCTAAAAGGTTAAATATAACTAATATTTCGTTTTTTGATGTGATATATGGAAGGATAAGTGATGAAACAAATATCTTCTTTAGGAATTTTTCAAACTCTTTAGTAGATAATTTAATCTCTTCTTTAGAAAGTATTATCTCTTTAGCTATAGTACCTATAGTAACATATTATTTTCTTGTAGATGGTGAATTAATATTTAATAAACTTCTATTAATCTTACCTACAGAAAAAAGAGTTTTAGCTAAAAAGGTTTTAACTCATATGGATAAAGTTTTATCTAGGTATATAATAAGTCAATTACTTTTATCATTAATTATAGGAGTTTTAACTACTATAGCACTTTTCTTTTTGAAGGTTAAGTTTTCTATATTACTAGGTGTTTTTAATGGGGTATTAAATATTATTCCTTACTTTGGACCTATAATAGGTGGAATTCCAGCAGTTTTTATTGCTCTTATGGAATCTCCTAATAAAGCATTATGGACTTTAGTAATAGTATTTATTATTCAGCAAATAGAAGGTAATATATTATCCCCTAAGATAACTGGTGATAGTACTGATATGCATCCTATTATTATTATAATATTACTCTTGATTGGAGATAAATTAGGTGGGTTTATTGGAATGATAATAATAGTACCTATAGGGGTTATTATTAAAGTTATTTATGATGATATTAATGATTATTTGTTCTAAAATAAAATAATTGACATATTATAATAAATAAACTATAATTTCATTGAAATATAAGAAAAATTAATATTTAGCGTTGAAGAGAATGAGTAAATATACACTATGTATTCAGAGAAGAAGTGGTTGGTGAAAACTTCTTACATAATATATTGAAGCTATCTTGGAGCTGTTTTTTATCTAAGTGATGCATTTATGCATAATTAGGGTGGTACCGCGGAATATATGTTTTCGTCCCTTATTCTATATAGGGATGGAAACTTTTTTTATTATATAAAACTATAAATGGAGGTAAAATTATGAAATTCATAGGAACTAATGAGCTTAGAGAAGCTTATTTAAGATTTTTTGAATCAAAAGAGCACTTAAGATTAGAAAGTTTCCCTTTAGTGCCTAAAAATGATAAATCATTATTATTAATAAATGCAGGGATGGCACCTCTTAAACCATATTTCACAGGATTACAAGAACCGCCAAGAAAGAGAATTACAACTTGCCAAAAGTGTATTAGAACTGGTGATATTGAAAATGTAGGTAAAACATCAAGACATGGTACTTTCTTTGAAATGCTTGGTAATTTCTCATTTGGAGATTACTTTAAAGAAGAAATAATACCTTGGGCATGGGAGTTTATTACTGAAACTTTACAAATTCCAAAGGATAAATTATATGTAACTATTTATTTAGAAGATGATGAAGCTTTTGATATATGGCGTAAAAAAACTGATGTAGACCCAAAGAGAATTTTTAGATTAGGCAAAGACGATAATTTTTGGGAAATAGGTGTAGGACCATGTGGACCTTGTACTGAGATACATTTTGATAGAGGAGAAGGTGTTATTACAAATGTAGATGATTTTGTAAAAGCAGCTGATGAAGATAGAGTAGTTGAATTCTGGAATTTAGTATTTACTCAATTTGATAAGGATGAAGAAGGAAACTACAATAAGCTTGCTAATCCTAATATAGATACAGGAATGGGTCTTGAAAGAATTGCTACAATTATGCAAGGTGTAGATAATATATTTGAAATAGATACAGTTAAGAATATATTAAACAAAGTTGCTGAACTTTCAGGAGTTAAGTATGGAGAAAATTCTCAAAAGGATATATCTTTAAGAATAATTACAGATCACGTTAAATCTGTTACTATGCTTATTTCAGATGGAGTTCAACCGAGTAATGAAGGAAGAGGATATGTTTTAAGAAGACTTTTAAGAAGAGCAGCTAGACATGGAAGATTACTAGGAATTAAAGGATTATTCTTAACTGAAATTGTTCAATCTGTAGTTGATAATTATGGGGATGCATATCCAAATCTTAAA
>NZ_JABUTB010000084.1:3641-15444 GCF_021443865.1 Clostridium sp. | reverse complement strand
TTAATATACCTCCATTTGAATCATAAATGGTTATTTTAAAAGTTAATATTTCGTAATTACTTTCTACTGAATTTTCATTTTTCTTTTCAATAATTATTGTATCCTTTGTTTCTAGTCTGCTTTCTCTATCTAAAGATAAAATAGATTCTGTTAATAGTTCCTCTAAAATATTCTCTCTATATTTTAAGGATAATTTATTATTTACAAGTGTGTTTTTTATATCTTGAAATCTTATATTATATTTAATTTCTTTTTCTATAGCATAACTTACCCTATTAGCTTTTTCTTTATTTATTCTTACTGCTATAGACCTTGAAGACATAGCAAAAATCTGTGTGCTTAAAGTTAAGGCAATTAATAAAATTGCCATTGATATTATAGATTCTATTAAAGTACTGCCTTTTTTCATTCTATAATATCACTCTCTTCTTCATCATTTTTTATAGTACTTCTAATAACATCACTTCCTACACTTATAGTAATTTCAGATTTTTTATTTTTACCTTTAATTGTTATTTTACCTGCAGATTTTATATATCCTTGAGCACTTATATTCTTTGAACTTCCTGAAGAATTAATATTGCTTAACACTTCAATACCTTCACCTAAATTAATTCTTTTAATAATAGGTGCCTTTGTACCAGTAACTTCAAATAATACTGTTTTACGATCTAATCCTATAGTTATTTCCCCTGGGACATTATTGTTACGACAATATGCTTTTCCAAAACTTAATAAGGACTTTATTTCTGCTTCTATATTTTTGAATTGTATATCATACATTGTTTCTTTAACCTTCCCAATATTTATAACTACTATAGAAGAAAATATTGTAATTATGGATAGAACTACTATTAATTCAATTAATGTATAACCCTTTTTCATTAAAAACCTACCTCAAACATTGCAGAAAAAAGTGGAAGTATAAAAATAATTAAGAAGGTAATAACAAATCCCCCCATAAAAATAACTGAAGCTGGTTGTAACAAAGCTATGCCTCTATTTATCTTTGATATTAGATTTTTTTCTAAATATAAAGATAAAGAATCAAGCCTCTCATCTATAGAGCCTCCCTCTTCACCTAACTTTACAATAGAAATTGTATACTTAGAGTAGCTTCCCCTAGCTTCTAAACTATTTGAAATTGAATTTCCATTTAAAATACTTAAATTTAAATAATTGAATCTTTCTTTTAAATCTTTTATTTTAAAGCTATTTGTTGCATATATAAGTCCTTCTGATAGATTAATGCCACTTTTTAATATAATTGAAAGCAATAAAACAAATGTATATTCAATAAAATCCTTATATACAGGAATTTTATTAATTAATTTTCTAAATATATTTTTAAGATAATATTTACCTAAAAACCAGGGTAACAATATGAAGTAATTAAATATATAAATAATTGATATAATCGGATTTCCTTTAATATAGTTAGAAAGATCATATGATAACTTACATATAAAAGGAACACCTGTGCCTAGACTAATAAAGAAATCATATAATATTGGTATTGTAAACAGTATTATAAAGGCTACCAAACATATTGAAGAAGCTATAATTAATAATGGATAAGAAAGAACATTCTTTATAGTACTTTTAATAAATATAATCTTATTACAATATTCTTCTAAGCCCTTCAATACCTTATATAAATTCCCACTCTTTTCTCCCATTGAAATCATACCTACAAAAAAATCAGGATACAAATCAGGAAAATTTTTAAAGCATTGTTCTAAGGACTTTCCTTCTAAAATATAATTTTTACACTTAATTACACTTTCTTTATAGGATTTACTTATAGGTAATTCGTTAAGTAAATCCATAATCATAAGCATTGATATTCCTTCTTTATATAACATTGCAATATTCCCAGATATTAATGATAAATCATCATACTTAACTTTTTTATATAATAATTTTATTTTCATCATAGTTTAAATCCTCTTCTAATAGAAAGTTATTATAATCACCACAAGATATATATCCCTTTTCAAGTAAGTAAGAAAGGTTTACTATCATTTCCTCATTACTAAGTTCTTTTATTTCCTGGTAAATATTTGAAATTGATTCTTTTATATTCTTATCTATATGCACTACAGAACTAACTGATTTTCTTCCTTTGTAGCCAGAGTAATTACAATAAGTACATCCATTCGATTTGTAAAGATTTATCATTTTACCATTCATATTAATATTATTATGGATTTCCTTACATTTATCACATAGTATTCTAACTAATCTTTGAGATATTATTCCTATTAGTGAATCACGTATTAAATATGATTTTACTCCCATATCTTCTAACCTAAAATAAACCTCTTTAGGGGTTTTAGTATGAATTGTAGAGTAAACCTTGTGACCTGTTAAAGATGCTGTAACAGCCATATTTGCAGTTTCTTCGTCTCTTATCTCTCCTATCATTATTACATCTGGATCTTGTCTTAATATACTTCTTAGTCCAGTAGAAAATGTAATATTAGCTTTTTTATTTAAGCTAACTTGATTTATTCCTTCTATCATAACTTCTACAGGGTCCTCTAATGTAGTTATATTAATTTCCTTTTTATTTATTTCCTTTAGTATTGAATATAAAGTCGTTGATTTTCCGCTTCCAGTTGGACCATTAATTAGAATAAGTCCATTTTTAATGGATATTATTTTCTTTAATTTTTCTCTTTGATAATTACTCATATTTATCTTACTTATGTCATGTTCGAAGATTTCTCCATATAAAATTCTAATAACTAACTTTTCTCCATAAATAATAGGAATAGTTGAGAGTCTTAAATCATAATCTTGTTCATCTATTTTTATAAAGGCTTTCCCATCTTGTGGTCTTCTTTTTTCAGTGATGTCCATATTTCCTATAATCTTGATTTTTGATAGTAATTTCAGATACTCATCATTTTTAATCTTTGCAAAGGGTACTAATACTCCATCTATTCTTATTCTTATAAAAACTTCTTCTCTTACAGGTTCAAAATGTATATCAGAAGCCCTTTCTACTATCCCTTTAGATAATATAATATCTAAAAGTTTTTCTTCTTTTCCTAAGAACACCTTGTAAATTAAATCTGTAATATATTCATAACTTGCTTCAATTAATTTAACCTTTTTGTTAAATATAAACTCAATTTCATCTATATTCTCTAAGTATTCCTTATTGGAGAGTACTAATATCTTTTGTTCTTTAACTTTTATTGGTAAAATACAATTATCTTTAATCTTATTAATTCCTAGCTTTCTAGCAATGTTTAAATCAATTTCAAACACATTTATTTTATCCATTTTAAATCACCATTTTAATTTATACCCAATACAGTAATTTTCTATACAATATTATCCAACAAAGTGTTTTTATTCCTTTTAAGTTTGATTTAATAAAACAAAAAAAGGATATTCATAATTTAATATAAATATCCTTAATTATAATTTATAAAATAGTATTTTCCTTCTATATCACTTAACTCACTTATAGCACCATCTTCACAAATATAAACTTTTTCTACATTTGGTTCGTCTCCGCCTATAAATAAAATATTTCCATTAGAATCTTTTGATAATCCCTTATCTAAATTGATTATTTTAGGAAAATCATATACCAATCTTTTTACCTTCTCATCATTATATTCATATAATGAATAATTATTATTCTCAACTTTTCCTATTATATATATACTACCATCTGTATGTTCTACATCACTTATATCAATTATATTTTCAATTGAATCCTTTAACTCGCCATTTCCATCTATAAACTTTAATGTCTTTTTCTTTCCTTCTTTTTGTTGTAAAAATACTACTCCATCATTTAAAACCTCTAGGTACTCTACATATCCAGAATCTAGCTTATAAATCAATTTTTCTTCATTTTTATCTATATTATATATGAAAATTCCATTATTCTTTGAATCGTCAATTCCATAGTAAACTAAAGATTCACTATTATACCAGTCTATTAATTCTCCAGATATAGATACACTACTATTAATAGCTATAAATTTATCTTTTTTAAGATCCTGTACCTTTAAATTTAAATATATATCCTTTAAGAAATAGCTTAAGTAGTTTCCTTCTGGAGACAATTTTGGTGAAAAAATCTCATTATCTTCATCAATTAATTTTTCTTCACCTGAATAATGTACTTTGAATTCTCCTTCTTCATTAAATATATAGTTGTTACTTTTAGAATCATAAGAAGTAATAATATAATCTGCTTCTATCTCTTCATAAAGTCCATTATTTAAATTGTATGTCTTATAATTTCCATTATTATCAATAGCAACTGATCCATTATTTAGTTTAATACTTTCTTTTTCTTGAACTTCACTTTTACAACCATAGCTAATACTAGTTATCAATATAATTAAGCTTACTAGGATATATTTTCTTTTTCTTTTACAATTCATCTTTTACCTCTTACTACAATAATTCTCCCCTGCAAATAAATCCTGCTTCCCCAATCATATAAACATCTCCATTATTAAGCTGAACCTCTAATTTTCCTCCTAAGGTTTTTACATTAACTTTATCTACACACATTCCAAGTCTATTTAAGGCAACCACAGATGCACAACACCCTGTTCCACAGGCTAAGGTAGCACCTGCTCCTCTTTCCCAAGTTTGAACTTCTATATTTCTTTCATCAATTATATTTACAAAATTAACATTTGTATTTTCTATAAACATATCATACTTTTCTATTATTTTACCATCTTCAATAGAATATTCATTGTTATTATTAATTAATATGGTATGTGGTACACCCATTAATAAACTAGTTAATTTATAAGATTTATTATTAATTATTACTTCCTGATCAATTAATTGTTTCTTATCTTTTAAAGGTATATCTTTACCTTCAAAACTAGCTTTTCCCATATTAACTTTAACTAAAATAACTTTATTATCATTTATATATAGATTAACAGACTTTACTCCATCCCCTGTCTCAATATTAAATTTTTCTTTCTTAATCATCTTAATTTCATACAAATATTTTGCAAAACATCTTATAGCATTTCCACACATATTTGCTCTTGAACCATCACTGTTAATTATCACCATCTTAGCATCAGCAATACTAGACTTTCTAATTATCACTAGTCCATCTGCACCAATACCAAACCTTCTATGACAAACTTCTTTTGCTAGTTCTATTTCTCTATCAACTAACACTTCATCCATATCATCTATTAAAATAAAATCATTACCTAAGCCTTGCATTTTTATAAAATTCATAAAATCCCTCCTTTTAACTTTTATTCCATTGATAAGATTCACTATTAAATGTTATACTATCCTTATGTTATTACCAAAGAAAGGATGATACTTATGGCTTTGGATGGTATCTACTTATATAGTTTATTACATGATTTTAAAAAATCAATATTAAATTGTAAAATAGATAAAATTAATCAACCAGAAAAAGATGAAGTAATTTTAACACTAAGAAAGGATAGAGAAAATATAAAATTATTAATCTCTGCTTCTTCTAAATTCCCTAGAATACATTTAACTAATGTAAGCAAACCAAACCCTCTTCAAGCACCAATGTTTACTATGGTAATGAGAAAGTATTTAATTGGAGGTAGAATCACTAATGTAACTCAATTAAATGGAGATAGAATAATTCAGTTGCATATTGAGTCTACTGATGAGTTAGGGTTTGATAGTAAATATATATTGATAGTCGAAATAATGGGAAGACATAGCAATATTACTCTTGTTAGAGAAAGAGATAATAAAATTATGGAATGTATTAAGCATATTTCTTCAGATGTAAACACTTATAGAGTTTTATATCCAGGAATAAGCTATGTATATCCTCCTATTTCTCAAAAATTAGATCCATTTAATTTTTCTTTAGATGATTATAACTTATATTTAGAAAATAATAGAATAGCTATAGATGAATTTTTTTTCACAAATACTTTTACAGGTATAGGGAAACCATTATCTAGAAGCTTATATATAAATTTCCTACAAGATAATGATAACATAAATAGCTATAATATTTTTAATTTCTTCAAAATATTTATAAAAAATATTGAAAATAATTTTTCATTTAATATATATAAAGAAAATGATATTTTTAAAGACTTTTATTGTATTGATTTATCTTTATATGAAAATAAGTACTCTAAAATAAATTTTGATAACCCAAATCTATTATTAGATGAATTTTTTACTATTAAAGATAAACAAGATAGATTACTTAGTAGAAGTATAGATTTACAAAAATTAGTTGCTACAAATATAGATAGATGTAATAATAAAGCAAAGAAATTAAAAAACATTTTGAAGGAATGTGATGAAAAATATAAATATAAGATTTTCGGTGATTTATTAACTTCCTATATTTATATGATTAATAAGGGCGATAAACAAATTAAAGTACTAAACTTTTATAATTCAGAAGAAGAAGAATATATAACTATAAAATTAGATGAAAATAAATCTCCTTCAGAAAATATACAAAGTTATTATAAGAAATATAATAAGTTAAAAAAATCAGAAGAATCAGCTATTGAACAATTAGAAAAAAATGAAGAAGAGTTAGAATATTTAAATTCAGTATTTACTAATATAATAAATTGTGAAAATTATATTGAAATAAATGATATCAAAAAAGAATTAACTGAAACTGGATATTTAAAATTTAAAGGTAATTCTAAAAACAATAAAAAGGATAAAGCTTCTAAGCCTATCCACTTAATTTCTTCTGATGGAACTGATATTTATATTGGGAAAAATAATATTCAAAACGATTATTTAACTTTAAAATTTGCAAATAAGAATCATTTATGGCTTCATACTAAAAACATACCTGGCTCACATGTAATTTTATGTAGTGATAATCCAAGTGATGCCTCTATAGAAGAAGCAGCTATACTTGCAGCTTATTATAGTAAAGCTAAAAACTCTACAAAGGTACCAGTAGACTATACTATTGTTAAAAATATTAAAAAACCTAATGGTGCTAAGCCAGGAATGGTGATATATCATACTAATTATACAATTTATACTGAACCAAGTAGTTACAATGACTTTAAATTTGAAAATAATAAGATAATAAAATAAAAAAGTCCTTCAAATATTAGAAATCATTCTGATATTTGAAGGACTATTTTTTATCCAGCTATAACTTTATATATGATTTATAAGCATATCTCCATCATTCTTTATTAGCTCATTATCAAAGTATTGATAATAATAACATTTTAGTTTTCCATTATAAAGCTTCCTATTTTTACTTGATTTAATTCCAAAAGGAACTTCAAATTTTTCATAAGAAGTTAATATATTATAATCCCAGTTTAAAAATCTTCTCTTGAATTTACCGAATACATTGTAAAGTTCTTCAACTTCCTTCTTTTCTCCAAGTCTTTCTCCGTATGGAGGGTTTGATATTATAAAGCCATACTTATCGCTATTTGAGAAGTCTTTAAAGTCTCTTCTATGGAATTCTATATATTTAGAAACTCCTGCTTTTTCAGCATTACTTCTAGCAACCTTTAATATTCTTCCATCTATATCATAACCTAAAAGCTTTATATCTTTATTCTTTATAGCTCTTTCTGCACCTTCTCTTACTTGCTCAAATATATCTTCATCCATAGTTGGCCAAGTTTCACAAGTAAATGTTCTACATAAACCTGGTGCAATATTTTGCATAATCATTGCTGCTTCTATTAATATAGTTCCTGAACCACAAAATGGATCTACTAAAGTGAAATTTTCTTTCCATCTAGAAATTAATACCATAGCAGCTGCTAAAGTTTCTTTTAAAGGTGCCACTCCAGCTTCTTCTCTATATCCTCTTTTATGCAATCCAGGACCTGATGTGTCTATAGTTAATGTTACAACATCTTTTAAAATAGATACTTCTATTTTATATAATGGTCCATCTTCTGAAAATTGTGTTATTCCGTAAGAGTTTGCCATACTATCAACTATAGCTTTTTTTACTATAGATTGACAATCTGGTACACTATGCAAAGTTGACTTAACAGACTTTCCATTTACGTGCATAATTCCATTAATAGGAATCAAATCACTCCACTTAACATTCTTTGTACCTTGAAACAATTCCTCAAAGCTTCTTGCTTCAAATTCCGCCATTTTTATTAATACTCTATCTGCGGTTCTTAAATGAATATTAGCTATTGCTATATCCATCTCATCTCCTTGAAAATGCACCTTTCCATTTTCTGTTCTTAAGTCCTCATATCCTAAAGCTTTTAATTCCTTTGCAGTTATACCTTCTAACCCAAAGGTAGTTGTAGCAATTAAATCATATTCCATACTCTTCTCCTTTTTTATCCTTCGTATATTTTAACAGAATCAAAACCATCAATTTCTTCTATTTCTACTGCTATAATTTCACTTTTAGAAGTAGGAATATTCTTACCAACATAATCTGCTCTTATAGGTAATTCTTTATGTCCTCTATCAATTAATACAGCTAATTGAATCTGTGCTGGTCTTCCAGAATCAACTACAGCATCTATTGCTGCCCTTACAGTTCTACAAGTGTATAATACATCATCTACTAATATAACTTTCTTTCCAACTATATCTACACCTAAATTTGAATTATTCACTCTTGGACTATCCTTAATTTCTGTTATGTCATCTCTATATAAAGTTATATCAACAGACCCAACAGGTACATTAATTCCTTCAATATTTTCTATATTCTTAGCAATTCTTTCTGCTAATGGATATCCCCTTCTTTTAATACCTACTAAAACTATATCTTCAACGCCTTTATTTCTTTCAATTATTTCATGAGATATTCTAATTAGAGTTCTTTTTATTGCTTTGTCATCTAATAAATTTGCTTTTAATTTCATTTTATCACCTCTATTTTCTTAATAATTCTAGTAAATCTAAATAATACTTTGGTAACTCAGAATCAAATTCCACATATTCCTTAGATGTAGGATGTATAAATCCTAGGGTTTTAGCATGTAAAACTTGCCCATTTAGTTTAAACTTTTGCTTCTTACTTCCATATAAAGGATCTCCTACTAAAGGATGTCCAATGGAGGCCATATGAACTCTTATTTGATGAGTTCTACCTGTTTCTAAAATACATTTAATTAAAGATGTATTATTATTATACTGCTCTAATACTTTATAGTGTGTTACAGCTCTTTTTCCATCCTCTACTATAGCCATCTTTAATCTATCCTTTTTGTTTCTTCCTAATGGTTTATCTATAGTTCCTTCTAAATTATTAAATTTCCCTTCCACCAAAGCATAATATTCTCTTTTTATACTATGTTCTTTAAACTGCTCTGCTAAGGCATTATGTGCTTCATCATTTTTAGCAATTACTAATACTCCAGAGGTATCTTTATCTATTCTATGTACAATTCCTGGTCTAATTACTCCATTTATTCCAGACAAATCATCACAATGATATAATAATCCATTTACTAAAGTCCCTGAATAATTTCCAGGGGCTGGATGAACAACTACACCTTGTGGTTTATTTAATACTATTATATCTTTATCTTCATAAATAATATTTAAGTCTAACTTCTCAGGCTTTACATCTAATTCTACTGGCTCTGGCATAACTACTTCTACTATATCTTTGTCTTTTAATTTGTAATTACTCTTTATTTTCTTTTCATTTACAATAACTGAATCTGAATCTATTAACCCTTGTATAAAAGATCTAGATTTCCCTTCAATATTAGCTGATAAGTATTTATCTATTCTTAATCCTATATCATTTTCATTTGTTATTTTAAAAAATAATTTATCCATTAATTAATCTCCATATTTTTTAATTCTTAACACATTATAATATATCAAAACTTTACACTCAATAGATATACTTCATTAAAACAAAAAAAAATCCGTTTTAAACGGATTTCTATTCTGTTTGTGCAAAAAAGCTTTTAATTTCATCCATATCTTCAGTATACATCTCTTCAGCTTCTACTATATTTTTATGAGATAAATTTATACTTTCTTCCTTTTCTAACTTTTCTACAGGTTCAGAAACATTATAATTTTTAGTTAAGTCTTTTTCTAATTCATCAAAGGTTTCAGTTTGTGCATTCATAAAGTTTCTGAATTTTGCTCTAAACTTTATAAATTCTTGTTTTACTTTTTCATATTCATCATTAATTGATACTACATCATTATGAGCCTTATCAATTATTTTTTTAGCTGCGTCATTAGCATTTTTTAGAATCATATCAGATTCCTTTTGAGATGTTGCTCTTGCTTGTTCTGCCGCATTTTGTGCTAATAATAAAGTGTTTTGTATAGTATTTTCTATTTTTACATAGTGTTCTAATTTTTCATTTGATCTTGATAAATTTTCTTTAAGCCTTGAATTTTCCTTATAAAGCTCTTCATAATTTTCTATGATTTCATTTATAAATTCATCAACTTCATCACTATCATAACCTCTAAATCCCTTTTTAAATTCCTTATTGCTTATATCCATTGGAGTAAGCTTCATAAAATCACCTCTACTATTATATATATTTTTTTATTATAATTCTTTGTTTTCCACTTCTCGTTTCACCAATTATATCTCCAATTATATACTTTCCATTTCCTCTTATGGTTAGCCTAGTTCCTTTTACAAGCTCCTGGCTTTTATCTTTTGATTTAACGTAATTAACTAAAACCTTACTACTATCTAATAAGTCTATGGCTTTAGATCTAGACACATTTGTAAGTTTTGCAATAACACTGTCTAAACGTAATGATTGCACATTAATTGAAATTTCTTCAAAATCTATAGATGGTAAATCTTCTAAATTATATAAAAGATTTATTTCTACAGGTGATTTTCCAATAGAAGATAAATTATTTACTATATAACTACTTATATCCTCCATTACAGGAACATAAGCTTTATCTTCCTTTACAACTACATCTCCAATTTTATTTCTATCTATTCCCAATGATAGTATTGCACCTAAATAATCCTTATGTCTTAACTTAGAAAAATTAGATTTATTTTTTATTTCTAACACTTCTAAAGGATATTTAATATCATATATATTATTAAATGCTATTATTCTTCTTTCAGCTTCTTCAAATATCCCATTAGCAGCAACTGTAAAATTGCTACTTCCACAATTATTTTGAAAGAAGCTCCAAATGTTAGGTGAACAAAAACTATTTGAGAAAATAGTAATATCCTTCTCAACTGCTAATTTATAATTTTCATATATCTTTATTGCTTCATTTACATCATCATCAGTGAAATTTTTAAGAATATATTCTTTATTAACCATTAAATAATATCCTTATATAAGATAACATCATAATTGCAAATAAAGGAGAAAAATCAATAATATTATTCTTAAAAATCTTACTTTGTATAGTTTTAAATGGCTTTAAAACTGGATAATTAAATGATGTAATTATATTATAAATAACACTTTCTTTAAGCCTTGGAAATAAAGATAGTATTACTTCTGACAGAATAGTTACTTCTAAAACTATTGTTAATAATCTTATTATGAAAAAAACTAGATTTATATAAATCTCCTCCTACTTGTTCCAGTTGAATAATGCTTTAGAACTTAATTCATTTTTAAGTTCATTTGTTACCTCAACATTTGATGGTGATAATAAATAAACCCTTTGTTCTATTTCTTGTAAAGTTGCTCCTAAAACATAGCAAGATCCACTTATAAAGTCTACTAATCTTTGTGCTATTTTAGTTTCTAAAGTTGTTGCATTTACTAAAACAATTTTTCTTGCTTTAATAGCATCTGCAATTTCTCTAGCATCATCATAATTAGTTGGTTTA
>NZ_JABUTB010000084.1:0-3082 GCF_021443865.1 Clostridium sp. | reverse complement strand
CTTCTCTTTTCTTTAATAGCTTTATACTTGATAGTGAATGAATTAAATAAACCTTATCAACCAAATACTTCACTTTATTTGTTTGCAAATTACCTATAAAATGCCATCTTATATCATTAGGTAAAACTTCTTCTTTATCAATAAGTTCTTGGACTTTGTTTTCTCCAAAATCTCTTTGTCCTAACTCATAAGCTAATTTTATATCTTCTATAGGTTTAGTTTTAGATACAGCTACAAGTGTAATATTATCGGGTATACTTCTTTTAATTCTGTTTAAACTTTCTTCTATACTCACTGTACATCCTCCTAAAGAAGTTATTTACATATTTTAATAATTCTTCAAAAAAACTTAAAATCCTTCAAATTTTTATATTTTTAGAAAATTTATTTTACTTCATACCTTTCCATGTACTTTACTTCTGTATTTTGTTTAGTTGCAGGTATGATTATTTCATCCTTTACTTCTATTTCCACTTTAATTTTTCTTAGTAATAACTCTTGAATAATACTATCTTCTGCAAGTAATGACGCCTTAATTTCTTCAGGATTTCCTATTGCATAAACATAAAAAGGTGCAAAAATACTAGACTCATCTTCAAATCCAATAAATGCCCAGTAGCAACTAACTGAAGTATTAGGTATTATTCTATGATTATTCATTGAAATAGCTTGTGCTCCTGCATTCCTTAGCTCATTTAATACATGTGCCATATCATCTTCATGGAGCATTTTTCGATATATTTCATGTTGGGTGTCTAATAGTTTATTAATATCACCATCTAGTAATTTAATTATTAATCCAGGTCCCTTTATAGTTGAAAGTCCACTTAAAGCCCCATAATCAACTAATTGGCTTTTCATATCTTCAACTAGCTTCTTACTTTTTTCAGGATCGCTATCATCATACTTACTAATTTGATATCTATAATTAATATTTTCACTTTTAAGATTATCTATTTCTTTATAAAGCTGATTTCTTTCCTCAACTGCTTTTTTATAATCTATAGCATTTAATGAGGATATATTTTTAGTAACTTCACTTAAATCTATACTATTTATTATTAAAAATCCAGTAAAAATTGATGCTAATAAAATAAAACCTTTTGCCTTATTAAAATTCATCTATTCACCATTTTTACGAGTCTTCAACCTTTCAATTAATAATCTTCTAATTACAGCGAAGTTATCAAAAATTCTACCACCAAAAACTATTACAGCAGCTATATACATTGGTATTCCAAGCTTATCACCTAAATACGCAAGACCAGCAGCTAAAATTGCATTACCAAAAAAACCTGAAATAAAAATATCAGACTTAAAGTTTTTTGATAAAGAAGCTCTTACAGCTCCAAATACTGAATCTAAACAAGCAAGTATTGCTACAGAAATATATGAAGAGAAGGTTTCTGGTATATTCACGCGCAAGATTAATCCTAAAAGTACGCCTAATAAAAGTCCTATAAATGCTATCATATTTATCCCCTTTCTCCTACTCTACTGGTTTAATATACTCATTCTTTAAAGATTGAGTGGTTTTGTTTATTACAATTTCATCACTTTCTTTCACATCACAATAATAATTTTGTAATGCACCATAGTCTAAAACCCCTTGAAAGTTTGCAGCTACACTAAGAGCTTGCTTATCTCCAATAACCTTAATTGTTATTTTTTCCTTTGGATCTATTTTAGCTGTACCAATCCAAATCCAATTCCCTGAATTTTTAATACCCGTTTGAGGTGTTAGTCTATAATCATTTACTGATAAAGCTTCAGCTTTTATATATCTAAGAGAGTTAACTACATGAACAATTTCATCTTCAGTAATAACACTTCTAGAACTATCGCTACTAGAACCAAATATATTAGACTTTGGTGTGATTGTTATTATAATCCCTGGTCCTTTAACGTCTAATAAACCTAAATTCATTCTAGCATTATCTAATTGTTTTTTAATTTCCGCTTCAACAGCACCTTCTTGAGAAACTTTTTCTTCTAATTGCTTTAATTCATTAGATAAAGAAGTATTAACTTCTGTTAGTTCTTCCTTTTCTTTTTTTAGCACTTCTATTTCAGATAAAATATCTAAATTTCTATTAGAGGTATTTGCTTTGTTTTTTTCATTTAGCATTTTAAATTGATGTGCTAATAAGAAACCTAAAAATGCACAAACTACAGCTAGTAATATTTGTGATGTAACTTTCTTCATGTAACTTCTCCCTTTCTATTAACTTTGCTTAATTACAGGTGTTCCTTCTAAACTCAAATCTATATATCCCTTTGTAATAGTTCCCTGTTCTATAAGGTTCAAAGCTATATTTACCTTATCTATTAAATCCAAACTATCCCCTAATATTATTTCTACATTTCCTACATAACAAATAATATTATTTAAATCCAATATATTTATTTCTGAGATTTTAAGTTCTTCAGGTATTACTTCTATCATTTTATAAAAAGTACCTAAAACTTCAGGTAATTCATTATCGTCAAATATTTTACTTCCTACTGTTTTTTCTGATACATCAATACCAGATAACTTAGTTAATTTTCTGTCACCTAAATCATCTAATTCTTCTACAATTACACCTTCATTATTTATAGCCTTTATTTTATTATTACTAATAAGATAAAAAGCTATTTTATTTTCAATCACACTAATATTAATCGTTCCAATACCTTTTTTCTTTATATTAACCTCTTGAATATATGGATTAGTTTTCAATTCTTTTTCCATTTTATTATAATCTAATGTAAAAATATTTTGCCCAAGATTATATTTTAATTTTTCTTGTAAACTTTCATTAGATATTGTAACTAATCCAGTAATATTAATTTTTTTCAAATTAAATATTGGTGCTTTGTATATAAAAATAATAATTCCAATTATAAAAACAAATAATCCAAGTACTATCCTTTTTATAAGTTTTTTTCTCTTTTTCTTTATTAAAAATTTATTCACATTAGTATTCATAGTTCTCCTACTTTTACATAATAATTTATAATTTAATAATATCACTTTTTGGTTATTTTTTCATTACAAAATTTTACTTAATTCAAAAATTTATAATAATTTAATATTTAT
>NZ_JABUTB010000083.1:9001-13877 GCF_021443865.1 Clostridium sp. | reverse complement strand
ATTTCCTACCTAATTATATGATTTTCTATTTCTATTATTACTTTTTTACTATTTACATTTCATTTACTTTATTTGAAAAGGAAAATAAAAAAATCTGCATAAATATAACAGATTTTTTTATTATTATATATAACGTATCATAAAGACTGGATTTTATTATTATATTTAATTAAATAACTAGAATAAGTGTGCCAATAAATTATTTCCATCCTGGAAAACTGTAATAGTAAAGTAATTCCAAGGAACTACAGTTGCACCAACTCTTGAGATGGCAACTCTTATTTTAAAGGTTTCCCCACTATTAGTTTTAGAATCCTTACCTTCATAAGTAACTCTATCTAATCTTACAACCATTTCTTCACCTTCAGATAGCTCCATTTGAGTCCTTAATGAATTTAAATCTTTAATAAGCTTTGATTTATCTGCTTCAGTTATGCTTGTATAACCTTTATCAATAGAAGGATTATATGAAATTAAATAATCATAAACTAAAGAGTCTTCATTAAGATATAAGTATAATAAATCATTAATAAAATCAATTTCTTTATACTCCCCTGAAGTATAATGTATGGATTGCTGATCATCATAAATATTAGTTCCTATTTCTATTTGAGATAAGTCTTTTGAAAAAGTATAGTTTTTTCCTAAAGCTTTAAATTCTTTTATTGGTTCTGGTTCTTGGATTTCTTCTTTAGGCTTAGTTTCTGCAGTATTCATATTTTCATTATTTGAATTTTTTAAATTTGTGCAACTAATTAAATTTAAAGATAAAATAAGTAATAATATAAATAATAAGCTGTTTTTTTTCATTATGTCCTCCGAAAATATATATAATAACAATGATATTTATTTAATTTTACGATAAATAGAAATAAAAGTAAATTAATATTAATATATAGTTAAAGGTTGATATATTTATTCAATATGAATATAATGAAAGTAGAAAAATTTTCATTAGGAGGAAATGTTATGTCAGTAAAGATGTTACACACTTGTATAAGAGTGATGGATTTAGAAAAGTCTTTAAAATTTTATCAAGAAGCTTTAGGCTTAGTTATAACTAGAAGAAAAGACTTTCCAGAACATAAATTTAGCCTTGTATATTTATCAAATGAAGAAGGCGGATATGAAATAGAATTAACATATAATTATGATGTTGAAAAACCATATGAAATAGGAAATGGATTTAGTCATATAGCAGTAGAAGCAGAAGATTTAGAAGCAATGAGAGAAAAACATGTTGCTTTAGGATATGAAGTAACACCTTTTAAAGGTCTACCTGGAACTAAACCTTCATACTACTTTGTAACAGATCCAGATGGATATAAAGTAGAAGTAATAAGAGCTAAGTAATATTAATCTAGTAACTTGTAAAAGTTACTAGATTTTTTTTTTAGAAATATACATATACTAGTTAATAGTAAATCGAATTGATAATTATTATTAATTAGTATATAATAAATAAAAGAAAATAATTCTAAAAAAGGATGAAGGTGTATATTTATGAGTAAAATATCAATTATTGGTGCAGGAGCAATTGGAGCTACTACTGCCTTTGCCTTATTACAAAAGGAAGTTGCTAGGGAAATAGTAATAAATGATATAAATCAAGAAAAAGCTTTAGGTGAAGTACTTGATTTAATGCATGGAAGTGCGTTATCAAGCCCTTGTAATGTTACTTTAGGATCCTTAGAAGATACAAAGGACTCTGATATTATTATAATTACAGCAGGAGTGGCTCAAAAGCCTGGAGAAACTAGATTAGATTTAGTAGATAAGAATTATAAAATTTTTAAAAGTTTTGTACCAACATTAGCTAAGTTAAGCCCTAATGCAATACTTTTAGTTGTTTCAAATCCAGTAGATATATTAGCTTATATGACTTATAAGCTATCAGGATTCCCAAAGGAAAGGGTAATAGGTTCTGGAACAGTATTAGATACAACTAGACTTAGAAGTTTGCTTGGCAAATATTTTGAAGTAGATGGAAGAATAGTTCAAGGATATGTACTTGGAGAACATGGAGATAGTGAATTTGTTCCATGGTCATCTTTAACTATTGGGAATATTCCAATTAAGGACTTCTCAGAACAACTACTAATTGAATGGGATAAAGAAACAGAAAAGGTTATAGCTGATGATGTAAAAAATGCTGCTTATGAAGTTATTAATAGAAAAGGTGCTACAGCATTTTCAGTGGCTGCTGTTTTAACAAGAATAGTTGAAGCATTTATAAAGGATGAAAAAACTATATTATCAGTTTCCACTTTATTAAATGACTATTATGGAGTAAATGAAACTTATTTAAGCGTTCCTACAATAGTTGGGAAAAAAGGAGTAGAAAAGGTATTAAATATTAAATTCTCTGAAGAAGAAAAAGAAAAATTTGTTTCATCAGCTAGTTTAATGAAAGAATATATAGATAGAATAAATGAAAATTAAATATTAATATAAAAATAAAAAATCAAGAGTAGTCTATAACAGGTATTAAAGCATGTTATAGGCTATTTTTAATTTATATAAATTATTATAAAAGTTTTAAAATAATAAAGTTATACATATTATAGATTAGTTAATATTTTATTAGAAAGGTAAGTGTATGACTAGGGAAAATATAAATAGATTATTAAAAAATAAAGCTTTAGGAAAAATATTTATTTTTTTATGCTCAATAACTTTATTGTATTTACTTTCTTCAGTATTTTTTATTAATCATTTTTTTATTAATACTAAGGTAAATGGAGTAGATTTATCTCTAAAAAATCATAATGTAGCAAATGAAACTTTTTATAATTCAATTAATGAATATAATATAAAGATAATAGGTAGAGATGGAAGAAGTGCAACAATTAATGGAAAGGATATAGGTATAGTTTTTAATAAAAAGGACATTAGAAGTGAAATAAAAAAACAACAAATTTCAATTATGTGGGGTAGTGCCTTAATTAATAAAAAGGAATATTTCATAGAAGGATTAATTGAATATGATAAAGTAAAATTAGATTCAATAATTGATAGTTTAGATATTTTAACAAAGAACATAGAGAATCCAGTAAATGTTGGATTTAATTATTTAGATGGTATTTATGTAATTGAACCAGAGGTTTATGGAAATAAAATAGATAAAGATAAATTTAAAGAACTATTAATTGAAGCTATATATAAAGGTAATAGAGAATTTAATGTAAATGAAGAAGGTTGTTATGAAGAACCTCTATTTACAACTGTTTCTGAGAAAACCATGGAAACAGAAGAATTGTTAAATAAATATGTATCTACAAAGGTTACTTACTTATTTGGAGAAAATAAAGAAGTTTTAGATGCTGATACTATAAAAAATTGGCTATCTATTAATGAAAATTTAGATGTTGTTTTAGATGAAAAAGCTTTAAGCGAATACATAACATCTCTTTGTAATAAATATAATACAATTGGAATAACTAGAAACTTCAAGACATCTACGGGAAAAACAGTAGAAGTAAAAGGTGGTTATTATGGATGGAAGATAAATTCCACAGCAGAAAAAAAGCTGCTTAATGAATATATTAAATTAGGTGCTAATATAGAAAAAGAGCCTATTTATAGTCAAGAAGCTGTATATAGGGATAAAGATGATGTAGGAAATACTTACGTTGAAATAAATATATCAAGGCAATATATGTGGTTTTATAAAGAAGGAAAAGTTATAGCAGAAGGTGGAGTAGTTACAGGAGATCCCAGAAAGGGATATTCAACACTTACTGGAACCTATATGATTAATTATAAGCAGAAAAATGCAGTTTTAAGGGGACCAGGCTATGAAGCTAATGTTAATTATTGGATGCCTTTTAACGGTAATATAGGTATTCATGATGCCAGTTGGAGATCCTCCTTTGGTTATAATATATATCAAAGTGATGGCACTCATGGATGTGTAAACTCGCCATTAAGTTTAGCTAAAAAAATATTTGAAAATATAGAAGCGGGAACTCCAGTTATATGCTATGAAGAATAGAATAAATTGTATAATAAGATAAATGAGTAAATAATAAAAATAAGTGCCAAATATTTATATAGTATTTGGCACTTTTTAATACGGTAAATGATATGATAAATATTATAATATGTATTACAAATAAAAAATAAAAATTTATAAGTGGAGAGAATATATGTGGAAAAGGCGAAAGAATATATAAAATAGGATAAGAAATATTTTATAGGAATAAGTAATTCTTTAATTATTTGTATGGATTATCTTTAAAAAAATGTTAGAAATAGAAGGTTATAAAGTAGATAAACTAAATAAGGAATAAAACTAAAAATAAATGTTCATATTTGTTGCGAATATGAATGGTATTATATATTTTATAGGAAAATAATGCTAAAATAGTAAAAAAGGGGAATATATATGAAAGATGAAAGAATATCCTTAGTACTAAAATCAATAATTTGGGGAACAGGTTGGCTTGCATTAGCTGCATTAATAGGTTTTATAATAACAAAAGTAACAGAATATAAAAGTTTTGAAAATGTATTATTTATTGAAGGTTTAATATTAATCTTTGTTGGGATTTTTGCATCTATATCAGGAGATCCTATGGGATTATCTTTGCAAGGATTAGGTCAAAATAATGCTCAATATTTAGCTAGTGCAAATTTAGAAGTTTCAAAAATGGAAAAGCAAAAATCAAATATGAAAATTAACATTTCCTTTGCACTTAGTACTTTTTCTTTACTTATAGGTGGTATTTTAGCAGCTATTGTTACATTTGTAATGTAAAGTAGTTTTACATTGAGTTTAGAAGTTATTATAAAAATATTTTGAAATATTTTTATATAGCTTCTTCACTTTTATATAGAAAGGAAGTTTACTTAAATATTTAATTATAAAAGGATG
>NZ_JABUTB010000083.1:0-8934 GCF_021443865.1 Clostridium sp. | reverse complement strand
GTAATAAATAATTATGATAAAAAGTCTCCTTTTTCAAGTTTTCTTTCTGCAATTTCAGGAAGAGAAGGGATTCCACTTTGGTGCTTTTATGTTAACAGAGGACAAGCTTTAAGTAGCATAGGGATTGGTGATAAGAATAATTCAATAATGGAATTCTTTCCTGCAAATGAAGCTTATAAAAGAGTATATACTAATGGATTTAGAACTTTAATAAAAATTACAAATAAAGAGAACTTATTATATGAACCCTTTTATGTTTCAAATAGTGAAAATATAAATAGAAGGATAAGAATAAAAAATAATGAAATAATTTTAGAAGAAGTAAATAAGGAGTTAGGACTTAAAACAAGAATTATTTACTTTACTATTCCAAATGAAAATTTTGCAGCATTAGCTAGGAGAGTTGAAGTTACTAATATTGGTGAAGATAAAATTGAATATGAAATAATTGATGGGGTACCTACAGTAATACCATATGGAACTGACTATTATGGATTAAAGAATATGGCGAATACATTAGCAAGCTATATGGAGTCTACAGTATCTGATAATAAGGTTGCTACATATAAGGTTAGATCTTCCACTGGTGATACAGCTGAAGTTAAAAGTATTAATAATGAGTATATTTATATGGCTTTTGATAAAGATTGCAATAAATTAAACTTAATTGTAGAATCAGACAAAATATTTGGGTATGATACTACATTAAGTGAGCCAATAGAATTCCTAAAAAATCCAGTAATTGAATTAAGTAAAAAGTCACAGAAAAGCAATAATAAAATTCCAGCAGCTTTTTCCTGCACTAATGGAATTATAGATGTTGAAGAAAAGATAAATATTTATAGCTATTTAGTTTATGTAACAGCTAATGAAAATAAAAATGATATTGATAAAAGGATAAGTAATGTAGGTTACTTTGAGAAGAAAAGAATTGAAAGTAATAATATAATAGATGATATTTCAAAACATGTTAACACAAAGACTGCATATAAAGAATTTGATGAATATATTAAGCAATGCTATGTAGATAATGTACTAAGAGGTGGATATCCAATTCAAATAGGAAGTAGCAAAAAGGTTTATTATATATATTCTAGAAAACACGGAGATTTGGAAAGAGATTATAATTTTTTCAGTATAGAACCTAATTTTTATTCTCAAGGTAATGGGAACTTTAGAGATGTTAATCAAAATAGAAGGCTTGATTGTTATTTACACCCTTTTGTAGGAAAAGAAAATATTAAAACCTTCAGTGATTTAATTCAACTTGATGGATATAATCCCTTAGTTGTTAAGGGAAAGAAGTTTATTATTAATGATGAAAATAAAAAGGTAATTAGTAAGTTAGATAAAAATATTATAAGTGCAATTAGTGAAGTTATAAGTAAGGAGTTTACAGTAGGAGAGTTATTTTCTTCACTAGTAAATAATGAAAAGCTTAATAAAGGCGATGCTACAGATATTATGAATCGTATAATTGATATATCCTCAGAGAAAGTAGAAGCTGATTTTGCAGAAGGTTTTTGGATAGATCACTGGACTTATAACTTAGATTTAATAGAAGAATATTTAAATGTTTTTCCAGATAAAATAAAGGAATTATTAATAGATGAAAAGAACTATAGGTTCTATAATTCTGAAGAATATGTCCTTAAAAGGAAAGAGAGATATGTTATAAGTAATAATAAAATAAGACAATATAGATTCCTAGAGAAAAAAGATAATTTGGAAAATAACTGGATATATACAGAAAAGGGTGAATTATATCAAACTAACTTATTAACTAAATTAATAATGTTAGCAGGAATTAAATTTTTAACTTTAGATGAATATGGTATAGGGATTGAAATGGAAGCAGGAAAGCCAGGCTGGAATGATGCAATGAATGGATTGCCAGGATTGCTTGGTTCAAGCTTTTCAGAAACCGTTGAATTAAAAAGATTATTATTATTTATTAAAGATAGACTATGTTTAACAAAAGAAATATATATACCAGAAGAATTTTATTCTTGTTTAATGGAAGCATATAAAAATTTATCTTCTAATTTAACTGATTTAGAATATTGGAATAAATCATCAGATTTAAGAGAGCAGTATAGAGAAGAAACTAAATATAAAATAAGTGGTAAGGAAGCTTCTATATTAAGTAATGAATTAGAAGAAATTATAATAAAAATGATTTCTAAAATTGATTTTGGTATAGAAAGAGCTAAAAAGCTAAATGATGGTAAAATACCTACATTTATGTACTATGATATCACAAAGTATAATGTGAATGATAATCAAAGCATAGAGCCACTAGAGTTTAAAATAAACTTCTTACCTTTATTTTTAGAAGGGCCAACAAGATATTTTAAAACTAATATAACTCATGAAGAAAGTCTAAATATTTATAATCAAATTAAAAATAGTGAGATTTATGATAAAAAATTAAAAATGTATAAAACCTCTGAATCATTAGAAGATGTTACTTTTGAAATTGGAAGATCAAGAGGGTTTACTGCAGGATGGCTTGAGAGAGAAGCAATATTTATGCATATGGAGTATAAGTATTTATTACAGTTATTAAAATGTGGATTATATGAAGAGTATTTTGAAGAAATAAAAAATATATTACCATCTTTCATGAATGCTGAAGTTTACGGCAGAAGTGTATTAGAAAACTCATCATTTATAGCTAGTAGTGTGAATCCAGATGAAAATGTTCACGGAAAAGGATTTGTAGCACGTTTAACAGGAACTACTGTTGAGATGTTAAATATGTGGAGAATAATTATGACTGGTGAAAAGCTATTTAGTTATGATGATAAGGGATTAAAATTTACTCTTTCCCCAATATTACAAAAGGAATTTTTTGATAGTAATAATAGGATTGAAACAACCCTACTAGGAAGAATTGAGCTAATTTATATAAATAGAAATAGAAAAAATACCTTTGGAACAAATAAAGGTATTCTTAAGGAACTTCTTATAACTAAGGATAATGGAGAAGTTATCAAGGTTAATGGAAATGTAGTAAAAGGAGAATTAGCTAAAGAAATTAGAGAGGGAAGTGTTATAAGAATCCAAGCCTATATTATGTAATGATAAAATTATTAATAATTTTATCAAGTAAGATTATAAGTTAATTTGTATTAGAAGCTGTATTTACAGCTTCTTTTTATTATATAACAAATATTATTATTTATTATTGCAATAAGATAATACCTTATAGTATTATTTAGTTAATTAAAAGATAAAATAATATAGACAATGAATTTATGGAGGAAATAATGTTAAATATAGGATGTCACTTATCAACAACAAAGGGATTTGAAAATATGGGGAAGGAAGCTTTAGAAATTGGAGCTAATACATTTCAATTTTTTACTAGAAATCCTAGAGGTGGAAAGGCAAAAAATATAGATGTTAATGATATGGAAGGGCTTTTAAGAATAGCAAGAGAAAATAATTTCACAACTATATTAGCTCACGCACCATATACATTAAATGCATGCTCAGCAGATGAAAGAACTAGAGAATTTGCAAGAGAAATGATGGAAGATGATTTAATGAGGATGGAGTTTATGCCAAATAATTTATATAACTTCCATCCAGGAAGCCATGTAAAGCAAGGTGTAGAAATAGGTATAAATTACATAGTAGAGCTATTAAATAATGTATTAAAGGAAGAGCAAACAACAACAGTTTTATTAGAAACAATGGCTGGAAAAGGCTCTGAAGTAGGAAGAACCTTTGAGGAAATTGCAGAAATAATATCTAGAGTTGAACTAAAAGATAAAATGGGAGTTTGCTTAGATACTTGCCATGTTTATGATGCAGGTTATGATATAGTAAATGATCTAGATGGAGTTTTAGAAGAATTTGATAGAATAATAGGTTTAGACAGATTAAAGGCTATACATTTAAATGATAGTAAGAATCCTTTTAAAAGTCATAAGGATAGACATGAAAAAATAGGAGAAGGTTCTTTAGGATTAGAAGCAATAACTAATATAATTAACCATCCAAAGCTTAAGCACTTACCATTTTTCTTAGAAACACCTAACGAGTTAGATGGATATGCAAAAGAAATAGAACTATTAAGAAGTAGATATAGAGATTAAATTATATAATTCTAAATTATGAGGAATTGTGTGATTTAATATAGAGGTTGGTAGATATTTTATTATGGTGACTTGGAGTTTATCTAGTGGCAAGGAATATAATATCTACCTCCTTTTTTTTCTTGATATTTACTTATTTCTTGTGTATTATAATTCATAGTTAGAAAGGTGTGTTTTTAATGGAAGATTTAATAAAGTCTATTAAAGAAATATTAAGTGAAGAAATAATAAAGATTGTAATTAGTAATAGAATAAATAAAGAGTTTGCTTATAATAAAATTAATATAGAGCAAAAGATTAATAATAAGGGCAAAAAATATTATCAAATAGAAAAATTTACAGATAAGCAAGTTTTTCATGAAAATATTGAAGCTAAAGATTTAGAAAAAGAACTAATTAATTTAGTAAATAACAATTATAAACAAGTAGCAGCTTGGTCTAATGAAACAACTTTTGACTTAAAGATATCTAAAAAAGGAAAGGTATTCTTAGGCAAAAAGAAAGGTAACAATAAAAATATAGTTAATAAAAGCCATAATAAAGAAAAAAATTATATCTTAAAAGAAGGTATGATAATAGAGCCTTTAATAGATTTAGGAGTATTTACTAAAGAAGGTAAGGTTATTAACTCTAAATATGATAAGTATAAACAAATAAATAGATTTATTGAAATAATAGATGATGAAATAAAGAAAAATGATTATAAAGAGCTTACAATTTTAGATTTTGGTTGTGGAAAGTCATATTTAACTTTTGTATTATACTATTACTTTGTAAAAATTAAAAATATAAAAGTTAAAATGATAGGTTTAGATCTTAAAGAAGATGTAATAAAGAAATGTAATGAAATAGCAAAAAGATATAAATATGATAATTTACATTTTGAATTAGGAGATATAAACGGCTATAAATATGAAAATAATGTAGATATGGTAATAACATTACATGCTTGTGATACTGCAACAGATTATGCCTTATATAATGCTGTAAAATGGAATGCAAAGATGATTTTCTCTGTGCCATGTTGTCAACATGAATTTAATGCCCAAATTAACCCAGAATCTTTATCTATTATATCAAAATATGGTATAATTCAAGAAAGAGTTTCTGCACTTATGACAGATGCAGTTAGAGGGAACTTATTAGAGGCTGTAGGATATAAAACTCAACTTCTAGAGTTTATAGATATAGCACATTCTCCAAAGAATATATTAATTAGAGCGTCAAAAAGTAAGATATCTCTAGAAAAGAAAGAAAAGGCTTTAAATGAAGTGGATGCTTTAATTAAGGAGTTTAATTTTAATCCTACATTATTAAATCTATTAAAAAATGATAAATTGATATAACTTGCAATGCTGCGCTTAATTAAGTGCAGCATTTTTACTATATTTGTTTTGTTAACAGAAGAAAAGTTATAATATAATAATATTAAACGCTGGGGAGGAGAATTATGGATAAAAATCAATTGAAAACCAAAATAGAAATAAAAGTAAATAATGAGTATATAGCACAAGAAGAATACTTCAAAGCTTTGGCTGAATATTTTATAGAAAAGGTCTATAAAAATGAAAAAGGAATATTGTTAGTAGCTGGTGAAAGAAATACTTTTAAAAAGGCAAGTATTAGAAGTGTATTTGAAGTTTTAAAAGAAGAGAAAATTATAAATAACGAAAAGTTAGAAGAGATTGATTTATCATCTTACAATTTTAATATGGGATATAATGCTTTTTTAACGGATTTATATGAAGTGTTAAAGAATAATTCATTTTATGGTGTAATATTTAAAAATACTGAAAAAGCATCTAATGAAATTCTAAATTTACTAGCTAAGATTTATCCTAATTCTTGTATAAAATTAGAAAACAGATATAAAGTTAGAAATAATTTTTTAGTAGAAGCTAAGCAAGAAGAAAGTAATACTATAAATGAAATGATTTGTCATAATAAGTTTTTTATATTTACTTATAATTATGAAGAAAAGACTGAAATAGATAATTTAATTGAATCTTCATTTAAAAATATAGATAAGGTTTTATATACAAGAGAACTTACTGAAAAGGAAAGAAATAATATTATAAGGAAAAAGCTTAACAAGGAAATAAATGAAATAAAAAATAATTATGGAATTCAAATACTATTAGGTTACAAAGAGGATGTTAGAGAAAATGAAAAGTATTCTGTATGTCAGTATCTACAAAATTATTTTAGAAGAAGAGGAAGTTTTGCCATTACAGAATATATAAAATATAAATTTACAAGTCCAATTAAAATCTTAATAGAAAAGGAAAAATTAAGTGAAGGTGAAAAATTATTAATATATGTAGAAGATAATGGTCTAAGGTGTAAAGCAAATGATTCTAAATACAACTTAAATAAATATTTAATACCTACTTTAGAAGAAGTAAAGTATAGGCTTGAATCTATAATAGGTTTAAGAGAACTAAAGGAATTTTTATTAAATGTAGAAAATAATAAAAAGGTTCAAATCATTAGAAAGAAGCTTGGATTAAAGACTTCTAATATTTCATTAAATATGATTTTTGCAGGTAATGCAGGTACAGGAAAAACTAATGCTGCCAGGATAACTTATGAATATTTAAATGCACTTGGATTATTAACTAAAGGAATATTAGTAGAAGTTAGTAAAGCAGATTTTATAACAGAAAATATAAGTGAAACAGCAAAAAGAACTAAGGATATAATTGATTCTGCAATAGGTGGATTATTATTTATTGACGAGGCATATTCATTATGCGAAGGAGAAAATGATAAGGTAGGAAAAGAAATCGTAGATTCATTAATAAAAGGAATCGAAGACAATAGAAATAATCTAACTGTAATTTTAGCTGGCTATGAAAAAGATATGAAAGAGTTCTTAGGTGTAAACCAAGGGCTAAAATCAAGATTTCCTAATATAATTCATTTTGAAGATTATACCCCAAATGAAATGTATAAAATAGCACTTCAAATTGCAAAGTCTAAAGGATATAGAATTTCAAAAAATGTTAAAGGCGACCTTATAGATTTATTTACAAGAAATCAGCTTACTGGTAAGAATGATTTAGGTAATGCAAGATTTGTAAGAAATATTATTGAAAATGCAATAATTTTTTCTTCAAGAAAATATCTAAATAATAATAGAAGTGAAATAGACCTTTTAGAAAGAGAAGATTTTAATTTCAAGGCTAACGCTAAATTTGATTTAGAAGAAAAATTAAATAATATAATAGGTTTAGAGGAAGTAAAAGAGTTATTAAGAAGTCAGTACAAGTTACTTATAGCTCAAGAGAAAAGAAAGTCTGTTGGAGTAAATACAGAAATAGAACAAAATTTAAATATGGTGTTTGCAGGAAACCCTGGGACAGGTAAAACTAGTATAGCAAGATTAGTAGCTGAGATGCTAAACAGTATGGGGTTATTAAAAATTGGACAACTAATTGAATGTGATAGATCAAGCTTTGTATCAAATATTCCTGGGGAAACTTCTAAAAAGACAGAAGGTAAATTTAAAGAGGCTCTTGGAGGAGTATTATTTATAGATGAAGCATATACTCTTGCCAATGATGGTTTAGGTAGAGAAGCAATAGAAACTCTTCTAAAGCTAATTGAAGATTACTCTAATGAAGTAATAGTTATATTAGCTGGATATGAAGCAGAAATGGAAGAATTCTTTGATGTAAATATAGGACTAAGATCAAGATTCCCATTATGGACGAATTTTGAAGACTACAATCCAAATGAACTTTTAGAAATGGCTATTAGGTTAATTGAATTAAAAGGCTTTAAATTATCTAAAAATGGGCATGCTTCTCTTAAGAAAAGTTTTATAGACATTTATGAAAATTCAGATTCTCAATCTGGAAATGGAAGAATGGTAAGGAATTATGTTGAGAATTTAATAAGAGTACAAAGTATTAGAATAGCAGAAGAAGATACAAGTGTATATGAAATAAACCTTATAACCGCAAGGGATATTGAAAAATTAAATACATCTCAATATGACAATGAATTTGATTTAGAAAAGCATTTAAAAAATTTAGTTGGAAATGAAGAAGCAAAGGAATTCCTAAGAGATCAATATAAGTTAATTAGAGTAAAGGAAAAGAGAAAGAAGCTTGGTTTATCTACTGATATAAATAGATATATGAACATAATTTTTACTGGAGATATTGGTACAGGAAAGAAAACAGTTTTAAATATCTTAGCAGAGACCCTATGTAGTATGGGAATAGTAAAATCTAAAAATATAGTAGAAATAAATAAGGATGAAGCAATAGAGTGCATAAATAAGAATTTATCCTTTGAAGATATTTTAAATAAGCAAATAGGAAAGGTTATTTATATAGATGGTGCAGAATTTCTATTAAAACCATATTCTAATAAAATAGTAAAAGATTTAATAAAGTTTATGGATAAGAATAGTAATAATTCTATATTAACATTATCCGGTAGAGAAGATGATATTAGAAGAATTATGTATTTAAACCCTGAACTAAATTATAGGTTTTCATCAATGTTAAACTTTAAGGATTATAAGAAAGATGAACTAATAAATATGGCATTAGGAATTCTAAAGGATAAGGGATATATTTTAGATGATAATTCAAGGATAGAATTAACTAATATAATAGATGAATTATATGGTAATAAGGATTTAACATTAAAAAATGCTCTTATGGTTAAACAATACTTAGATATTTTAATTAGAGAACAAAGTATTAGAATTTGTGATACTAGAATAAATAATAAAGAAATGAACTTAATAAATACAGAAGACCTAGTTCAAAGCAACGAAAAGTTTATTCTTAAAAATATATCTAATAATTAA